>JAITIE010000094.1 GCA_031279615.1 Candidatus Margulisiibacteriota bacterium
CCCATGGTCTCGATCGAGTCCGCGATTAACTCCCGCGAGCCCAGCGAATACTTCATGCCCTCGTGCCCCATAGTGATGCCGTCACACACGCCGATGACGCCGAACTCCAGCGGCACGCCACCGGATTTGCTAATCTCCGCTTTGACCGCCTCGGCCAGTTTGTTTAAATGCAGATGCCCGGGAATAATATTAGTGTAAGCGTTGGCGACGCCGATAAACGGCTTCCGAAAATCCTCGTCCCGCAAGCCTGTCGCGCGCAGCAAAGCGCGGTGCGCCGCCCGAGCTGGTCCTTGTTTTACATTATCTGAACGCATGAGCTGACTCCCTGTAAAAAGCACGGCTATTTTAAGCCTTTTTTATTATTCTGACAAAGTCGCGTCCAAGGGCGTAACTTTCCGGCCAGTGGTTTTCCGGCCCTTTTCAATTTATAATTCAGCCATGCTAAAACTCGTCCTCGCCAGTGACCACGGTGGATTTGAATTAAAAGAAATCATCAAAAAATATCTCGCGGAGCTGGGCGGCTATGCGGTCAACGACCTCGGCACACATTCCGCGGAGGCTGTGGATTATCCCGCCTACGGGCGCCGGGCCGCGGAAGCTGTGGCGTCAGGACAGGCCGAGCGCGGGATAATTTTCTGCGGGACGGGCACCGGCATATCCATCGCGGCCAATAAGACGGCGGGCATACGCGCCGCCAACTGCACCAGCGTATACCTGGCGGAAATGTCGCGGCGGCACAATGACGCCAATATCCTCGCGCTGGGCGGCCGCAGTGTCGAGCCGGAGCTGGCTAAAAAAATCGTAAAAATCTGGCTGGACACGCCCTTTGAGGGCGGACGGCACGCGCGGCGCGTCGAACAAATCGGCTAAATTTTTTCCGCAACGCTTGGCATCTCCAGCGTAAACACCGTGCCTTTGTTTAATCTGGACTGCACCGCAATACTGCCTTTGTGTTCCTCAATAATACGGCGCACGTCAGCCAGTCCCAAACCGTTGCCTTTGGCCTTGGTCGTGAAACGCCGTGTAAATATTTTTTTCAGATTGTTCTTGCTGATACCACAGCCATTGTCGCGGATGATGATAATCGCCGCGGCTCTATCCAGGTCCGGCGCGGCGGAAATTTCGATTTTCCCTTTGTGCCCCGGTGGCATGGCCTCGATCGCGTTGAGCAGGAGATTGAGCAAAGCCTGCTGAAAAGCCGGCAGGTCAGCCAGCGCCCGCAGACCCTCGGTGATATTTACGCTTATTTGCACCGCGGCGTTCTGCGCCTGCACCTTGACCAAACTCAAAACTTTTTGCACGACATCCGCCAAATCCAGCGGCTGGATTTTGAATTCCGCGCGGCGGGTAAAACTCAAGATAGCCTGCACGTTGTTTTCCAGATTTTGAATTTCCTCTTTGATGACCGCGCCGTGCTCCGCCCAAAATTTTTGTTTGTCCGGATAAATTTCCGCCAGCTGCGCGAACATTTTGAGCGGGGTCAGCGGGTTTTTAATCTGATGCATGACGTCCGAGATTATGGTGTTGGCGGCCAGCTCCCTATTGAGCCGCGCCAGCTCGGCCACGCGGGCGGCATTCTCGATAGCCACGGCCAGCTGTCCGGCCAGAGCCTCCAGCAATTCCTCGTCCAGGTCAGCCAGCGGACGCCCCGACGGCACATTGTCCACCGCCAGTATGCCCAGCGTTTTGTCGCGCGTCTGCACCGGCACGGTGTAATATTGCGCGGCGCCCAGTATTTTGACCAGGTCGGTCTGGCGGGAAGCCTGCAGGAGTCTGGGTTTGCCGTCGCGGTACAAACGCCCAAAAACAGATGTGTTCTTATCGAGCGCGCGGCCAAGTATGCCCTGCGCCGGAACGCCGTGTACGGCCACCGACACCAGCGTGTCGTTTTGGTCGATAAAAAGAATCGCCCGGTCAACGCCCACGGCCTCGACGATAAGTTTGATAATATTATTGTAAATCTCGCGGGTATTGAGCGTGGACACAATTATTTGGGAAATTTTGGAAAATGTCCGCAGTTTTTGATTGGTCATGCCAAAATTATAACATTCGTATAATATGAAAACAATTCTTAACAAATATTCCGTAATAATTAACATTTATGTGGCATTATTTTTTCGGTAAATTAAACAAATTTAACGCTTGACAAATCTAAAATATATTATAGAATATATAAGAAATAATTATTTTTACAATTTTATATTGTAATATAAATTATTTTTTGCTATATTTAATCAAATAAACAATTACTTATTTGATTGAGTAAAGAAAGCGAGCGGGTTATGAGCAAGATTTTGTACGTGAGCGACGAACTGCATCAGAGTTTAAAATTCCTGGCGACCAAGCTGGGAATCACGATGCAGAACGCCACCGACGAAGCGGTGCAGGAATGGATACGGTCGCGGGAACGCGAGGAGAAGCAAAAGGAAATCCTGCTGGGGCGCATTGAACAAAAGCTCAGCGCGGACGAGCGGAAACTGCTGGAAGCCCTGCTCAAAAGCCAAAACCATTAGCTTATCCTTTTTTCGGGGGGAAAAAGGATAAAGATAAAAAGCCGGTCGGACTGACCGGCTTTTTTATT
>JAITIE010000133.1 GCA_031279615.1 Candidatus Margulisiibacteriota bacterium
CAGGCGCGACGTGAAGAGAGACCCAGCCGCTGGCTCGGTCAGCCAGCGACACTTCTGCGGCGACTTGTGGTCGCACACAGTCGCAAGCAGACGAAGTCTGCGCCGTGAGAGCCAGCCGTCGGCTCGGTTAGCCGACGACACTTCTGCGGCGGCTTGTGGCCGCTCGCAGTCGCAAGCGCACGAAGTGAGCGAAGTTAAGTGAGAGCAACAAGGAGGCGAAGCATCCGACGTTTATTCGCGCGCATCGTAAATAATCCCGCGCCCGCCACTGCCGTGACGAGTTTGCGGCATCTATCTAATAAAATTCGTGGCGATTTTAGGCTCTTCCTCTGGCAACGGGACACCAGCCTTAAGACCGGCTGCTTGACAGCGCAGAAAAAAGGCCATGTTGCGCGCCAGTGTGCGCATAGTCTGCAGGCCTTCCAAATCTTTTTGCACATCCTCCGGTGCGGAGCCGTGCACCATATTCCAGTACTGCGAAGAAATTACCGGCATTTGCATCAGGCCAAAATATTTATTCACCTGATCATAGGTCGCCGTAGTACCCGCCCGCCTGGCTGACATGACCGCCGCGGCCGGTTTCAGATAAAAAGATCTTAGGCCAGCGCACATAGCGGCGTAAAACACCCGGTCCAAAAAAGAAGTCAGCGCTCCCGAGGCGCCCGCCCAATGCACCGGTGTGCCAAAAATAAAACCGTCAAAATCTGCGGCGACCGCCAGAAATTCATTAACTCGGTCATCAAACACGCAGCGCTTTTTCTCCGCACAGCTGTGGCAGGCGATGCAGCCGGACAGCGGTTTATTGCCAAGCCAGAAAAATTCCGCGGCGATGTTCTCTTGAGCAAAAGTTTTGGCCGCCTCGGATAACGCCGCATAGGTGCAGCCTTTTTCGTGCGGGCTGCCATTGACCAAAACAACTTTCATTTTAATTTTCCTTTTCCAAAAAAACTTCGCCAGTAACCTTGCTTTTATTCAAAGCGTTGATCAAAGCCAAGACGCCAGCCAGTCCGCCACTTCTTTTTGAGCGTCCTGAACACCGCTGCGGGGGAAAGCTTTGCCGGACGCGACATTGGCCGACGGCTGCAGCGCGCGAATGTCCCGCACGGCGCTGCCCAGTCCGCTGCCGCCATACGTGATAAAAGGAATGAGCGTCTTGCCGGAAAAATCCTGCGTGGACAAAAATGTTTCGACAGGCGTCGCTATCGTGCCAAACCAGCAAGGCGAACCGATAAACACAAGGTCATAATTCTGGCCGCCGGCAAAATCGCTTTTGATTTTCGGTTTAACGCCGGAACTTTTTTCCTTTTTTATCTGCTCCACAATTACTTTGTATTCCGCAGGATACGGAGTTACGGTTTGAATTTCATAAACATCGCCGCTGGTCAAATCCCTAATCAGGCTGGCGATCGCGCGCGTGTTGCCGGAATGGGAATAATAGACCACTAGTATTTTAGGCGCTTCTTTGTCTAGCGCCGGCGATCGCGCTAAAATTATTCCAGTCAAAATCAACAAAATAAATGCCAAGCCCAATATTTTTCTCATGCTGTCTCCTAAATTTTTATCTTTTGGCCAGGCGCTTTTCGCCGCCTGCCTGTCTCAGCCAATCAATATTTTTACCTCACTGCTGTAAGCATATCAATTCCAGCTCGACCAGTAAAGCAGTCTGCCGGACCGCTTCCGCCGCCGAATTGGTTTCGATTGACAGATGCAGGCTCGTAAGCTACAAATGCTCAATGTCCCTGACTTTAACCGGCAAAAAACTTTTTCTTTTCGATTTTGACGGCACGCTGGTCGACACCTCACAAGGCATTATGGCCTCGCTCAATCACACGCGGGAGAGCTACGGACTGCCCGCGCTGACTTTTGAGCAGGCGCGGCGCGCTGTAGGCCGCGGCCTGGAAATCATGCTGGCTGACGCGCTGGCCGAGCGGCCGGATATTGACAGCGCGGAGGCCGCGCGGATTTACCGCGCGCATCACCAGACGCACATGTATACCGGCCTAAAATTTTATCCGGGCTTAAAAGATTTTTTGACGCAGCTGCACATTCAGAAAAAACTGCTGGGCATCGTCTCCAACAAACATAGTTATTTTATCGCCAAAATCCTGGCCAAATTGGCCTGTCCGGTGAGTTTTGATGTCATCGTCGGGGCGGACACTTTGCCGGAGCACAAACCCGATCCGCGGCCGGTGCTTCATGCCTGCGCGCAGCTCGACAGCAGCCAAGCAGAAACTGTCTTTTTCGGCGACTCGATTTACGACATGCAGGCCGGCCGCGGGGCCGGAGTTTTTACCATCGGCTGTGCCTGGGGTTTTAACGGAACGGAGCCATTTCAAACCGACCCGCCGGATCTAGTCATCAACAATATCGCCGAAATAGTCCTTTAATCTTTCCAGCGCGCCGCCGTTTGACATTTCAGCTTTTGTTTCTTTTAATAGTAACATGAATGACCGGCAGGAATTGCAGGAACTCTGCGGCGCGCTGACCAAATGCCGCCGGAAACTTTTAACGGAGTTTCTGCGCGATATTCTCACGCCCAATGAACTGCGCGAGCTCTGCCAGCGCTGGCGCGTCATTAAAATGCTGGCGGCTGGCCAGACACAGCGCGAGATTGCCAAAACTTTGAAGACCTCGCTGTGCAAGATCACCCGCGGCTCGCGCGAACTCAAGAAGAAAAACAGCTCTTTTCTACAAGTCTTGCGTTTCCGCGTCTCCAGACTGCGGCTTTAATAGTTTTTTCGCTTGCAAGACCGCGGCGGCGGCGTCCGCAGTGTGATGCGCGCCAAATTTTCCGGCAAACTCCGCCGTCACCACCGCGCCGCCGACCATGACCGGAATATCCAGATTTTTTTCCAGCAGTTTGGCCTTGACCTCTTTCATTTTTAGCATCGTGGTGGTCAGCAAAGCGCTCAATAAAATAATGTCGGCCCGCCGCTCCAGCGCCGCCGCGACAATTTTGTCCGCAGGCACATCTTTGCCAAGATCGATCACCTGAAAACCGTGATTTTCCAGCATCATCGCCACGATATTCTTGCCGATGTCGTGAATATCGCCCTCGACCGTGCAGACAATCGCCGTGCCGATAGACGCCGCGCCGGACTGCCGCAGTAAAGGCTTGAGATATTCAAAAGCTTTTTTCATCGTATTGGCTGAAGCGATCATTTGCGGCAGATAGTATCGACCGGCAGAGTAATACTCGCCAACTTTTTCCAGCGCTGGCAGTAATTCTCGATCCAAAATTTCCTGCGGCTTTTTTTTCTCCAGAGCGGCCTTGACCAAATCCAGCACAGCCGCTGCATTGCCTTCGATAATCGTTTCGTAAATCGAAGGCTCTTTAGACACTGATTTTTTTGAGGCCGCCACGGAGTCCGGCGCGGCGATCCGCGCGATGTATTGGGCGGCGTTTTGGTCTTTGCCCAGGATGACGGCTTCCGCCAACTGCTCGGCGTCGGTATATTGGTCAATTTGCCGGTAGGTCGCCGCGCTGATGATAGCCGCTTTCAGTCCGGCTTTTTCCAGCAATTTCAAAAAAACATTGTTGATATTTTTGCGCTGCGGCAGGCCAAAAGACACATTGCTCACGCCCAGAGAAGTTTGCCAGCCGAGTTTGGTAATTTCCGCCGTCGTTTTCAGGGTCTCCCGCGCAGCCTGCGGCTCGGAAGCCAGCGTCATAACCAGACCGTCAAAGAAAACTTTGTGTTCAGGAAAATCAGCCGCGCGCAGATAGTCCATTATTTTTCGGGCAACGGCCACCCGCTCCGCGGCGGTCGGCGGTATGCCCCGTTCGTCGAGTGTCAGCGCGATCAAAGCCGCGCCGTAACGCTTGGCCAGCGGAACAATTTTGTCCAGAGAGCTTTGTTTGCCGTTTACGGAATTAATCAACGCCAGGCCCGGATAATTTTTTAAAGCGGCTTCCAGCACGGCTGGATCGTCAGAATCCAGACAGAGCGGTTTATCCGTAACCATAGTCAAAGTCTGCACGCATTTTTGCATTAAGCGCGTCTGGTCTAACTCCGGCACGCCGACATTGAGGTCTAGCAAATCCGCCGCGCTTTGCTCTTTGGCTTGTTCACGCAGGAAATTTTCCTGACCGGTTTTTAATTCCTCGGCAAATCTCCGACGCGCGGTCGGATTGAGGCTCTCGCCGATTTTTAAAAACGGCTTCGTTTCGGACAAACGCACAACTTTGCCGCGGCTGGTAAAGTAAACTTCCTTTTGAGCGCTATCAGAATTATGATATTTTACGGATAATTTTTTGACAGCTTTAGCCAGCGCGGCAATATGCGCCGGCGTCGTGCCGCAACAGCCACCGAAAATCTGCACGCCGTACTGCGCCAGCTCGGCCATAATTTCCGCGAATTTCTGCGGCGTCATAGTATAGGTCAATTTATCGTTCAGCAATTCCGGCAGGCCGGCGTTGGGCATGACCATCAGCGGCAAACCGAGCGCGCCTAAATCCTGGTAACATTTTTTGTACAGCTCGACCACGCCTTCCGGCCCGATCGAACAATTTATGGACAGCGCGTCCGCGCCCAGCTCGCGTAAAGTCGCATCCGCGGTAAAAATATCCGTGCCGGTCAAAGTGCGCCCCTGCTCATTGTAAGTCAGGGAGCAGATTACCGGCCGGCCGCTGATATCTTTAATCGCCAGCAGCGCCGCGCGCATCTCCTGCAGGTCGCTGATAGTTTCGACGATGAACAAATCCACTCCAGCTCTGGCCAGAGCCGCCGCCTGCGCGCGATAGGACGCGTACGCTTCATCAAAACTCAGCGCGCCGAGCGGCTCCAGCAGTTTGCCGGTCGGCCCCAGCGAACCGGCGACAAAACGCGCGCCGGAAGCGCGGGCATTATGCGCCGCGGCTTGATTGAACTCCTCCAGTTTATCCGCCAGACCAAGCTCCTGTAATTTGATTAAACTGGAATTAAACGTGTTGGTTTCCACAATATCCGCGCCGGCTGAAGCGTATTCACGGTGAATTTGCGCGATAAGCTCCGGCTGTTCGACATTGAGTTTGTCCGCCAGCGCATGCTCATAGCCACGCTGCATCAGGATCGTGCCCATCGCGCCGTCGAAAATCAAAGGCTGGCCGGATTTTAAAGCCGCGCGGATGTCCATCAGGCCAGCAGTTTATTCAAAATATCCCTGACCGCCGCGCCGTCGGCCTGAGCGCCGAGCCTGCCCAGCACAGTTTTCATTAACAGGCCAAATTTGCTTTTGTCTTTGCCCAGTTCCTTGATGGCGTCCTGCGCCGCCTCTGCGATCTGCCCGGCGGTTAATTCCGGCGGCAGAAATTCTTTTACTATCGCCAGTTCCGCTTCCGTTTCGACAGCTATCTCATTTTTACCGGCTCTTTTGGCCAGGTCTATAGTCTCGGCCAGAGTCTTGGCGTAGCCGCGAAAAAGTTTCACGCTCTCCTCCTCGCTGACTTCGCCGCGCGCGTTGACATTAAGAATTTTCGCTTTGAGCATGCGCGCCACCGCGAGCCGCCGCTGATTTTTTTCCTTCATCGCGGTTTTGATCTCGTCATTTAGTTTTTCGACAACTGTCATAAAGCCTCCTTACAATACTATTTTAGTATAATCCGCCGTCTGTTTAAACCGGCGGTCAATTTCTTTCAGCAAAGACAGATAAGCGTTTCTCTGCTGCTCATCCTTGTCCATCACTAAAATTTTCTCAAAAAATTTTTCGATCGGCGCGACAAACTCCCGCGCTGTGGCTTTTTGGCGCAGTAAATCCAGCAAAGTCCGGGCTTCCGGTTTTTGCAGCAGGCTTTCCTGCGCCGCGGCCAGACCGTTAGTTTGCCGCGCCGCAATATTATTCACGCGCACCGCCGCTTCGATAAATTTACGGTCTTTTTTTTGCTCGGCGGCTAACGCGGCATTGGCAATGGTCTGGAAAATATCCTCGGAGTCCACCGCCAGCACAGCTTCAATAACATCATAAGCATAATGCAGCTCCTGCAAAACATTTTTCAAACGCAGCTTGAAAAATTTTAATATGTCTTTTTGCAAATCTTTTTTGGCTTTTAACAAAGCCAGGGCCTGTGCGATCAGCGCTGGCAAATCAATATCCAGTTTTAGAGTCTGGATCAGAGTCACCACGCCCTGCGCGGCGCGGCGCAAAGCGTAAGGATCGGCCGAACTGGTCGGCAGCAATCCCGCGGCAAAACAAGAGGTGATTGAATCGATTTTATCAGCGACAGCCACCACAGCCGAAATCAAGGAAATACCGCTGACATCCTCTCCGGCATAACGCGGCTGCCAGTGTTCAAAAATAGCCGCCGCAACTTCCGGCGCTTCATCCGCCGCCCTCGCGTAATACCGGCCCATCACGCCCTGCAATTCGGGAAATTCATAAACCATTTTAGAGTTTAAATCCGCTTTGGCCAGCCAAGCCGCGCGGGACACTAATTTTTTTTGCGCTGACGGGAGCCGCAATTTATCCGCCAAATATTCCGACAGCGCGGCGATCCGCTCGACTTTTTGATAGATGGTGCCGATTTTTTCCTGATAGGTGACTTTGCGCAAACCCTCAAGCATTTTTTCCAGCGGCGTCTTCAGGTCTTCCTCGTAAAAAAACCTGGCGTCTTCCAGCCGCGCGGTCACGACCTTGACATTGCCGCTGATGATATTAGCCAGCGATTTTTCATTTACATTATTAGAAATCAAAATAAAATATTTGGTCAGCCGCCCCTGCGCGTCCAGCAACGGAAAATATTTTTGATTTTTCTGCATGGTCGTAATTAGACATTCTTGCGGCACGGATAAATATTTTTCGTCGATCTCCGCCAGCACGGCGGTCGGACACTCGTTGATAAATGTCACTTCATTCAAAACCCGCTCATCCAGAGCCGCCCGCAGTTTCCGCTCCATTTCTATTTGTTTGATCTGCGTGGTTATCCTGGCGCGGCGCGTCTGCGGATCGGCGTAAACTTTATGTTTTTCCAGCGCGGCCAAATAATCGCTCGGCTTTTTAAGCTCTATTTCGTAATTAGAAAAAAAGCGGTGGCCGCGCGATAGGCGTCCGGAACGGATACCGGCGTGCTCAAAATCGATGATTTGCGCGTCCAGCAGCGCGACAAACCAGTGAATTGGCCGGATAAACTGCACCGGCAAATCGCCCCAGCGCATCGCGATCGGCAAATGAACCGCATCATACAAAGCGCCGGATAGAAACTCCCGCAAAATCTCCTCGGCCGCGCGGCCTTTTTTGTCCTGCGCCGCATAGAGATACTCGACACCGCCGAAATCTTTTTTCTGAATGTCTTTTTCGTTCAAATTATTTTTCCTTAGAAATCCCGCGCCCGCCGGAGTGAGTTTGCCGCCGGCATAGGCCGTCTTGACCGGCGGGCCTTTTAACTCCATACGGCGGTCGGCCTGACGCTCAGCCAGGCCATTGATCAAAACAGCGAGGCGCCGATCCGTGCCATAAACAGACAGTTTGGCAAAACTCAAGGCATTGTCCTGCAAAAGTTTGCGGAAAGCCTGGTCAAAACCATCCAGCATATCCCGCACAAAACGCGCGGGAATTTCCTCGGCGCCTATTTCTAATAAAAAGTCAGCCACTTAACCGCCTTTCCAAATCTAATTAATAAACATTCGCTATGCAAATATATTTGCTTCACCAAAACCATTATTTTTTCAACAGCGGGAAACCCAAGCGTTCCCGCTCCGCGACATACATTTGCGCGCACTCTTTGGCCAGACCGCGGATGCGGCTGATATAGCCGGTGCGCTCGGTCACCGAAATGGCGCCGTGCGCGTCGAGCAGATTAAAAGTATGCGAGCATTTCAGCGCCTGATCGTAAGCGGGCAGGACGATTTTATTGGCCAGACAGCACGCGGCTTCTTTCTCGGCCAGATTAAAAATCTGCAAAAGCATATCCGTATCCGACACTTCAAAATTATATTTGGACTGCTCGCGCTCATTTTGCAGATAGACATCACCGTAAAGCACACCGGCCGCCCACTCAATATCAAACACGGAATTTTTACCCTGAATGAACATGGCCAGCCGCTCCAGACCGTAGGTCAACTCCACGGCAATAGGCTTCAGGTCGAGGCCGCCGCATTGCTGAAAATAAGTAAACTGCGTGATTTCCATGCCGTCCAGCCAGACTTCCCAGCCCACGCCCCAGGCGCCGAGCGTCGGCGACTCCCAGTTGTCCTCGACGAAGCGGATGTCATGCTCCTCCGGCACAATGCCGATAGCGCGCAGACTATCGAGATACAAATCCTGCGCTTCCAGCGGCGAAGGCTTGAGAATCACCTGATACTGAAAATAATGCTGCAAGCGGTTAGGATTTTCACCGTAGCGTCCATCCGTCGGTCGGCGCGAAGGCTCGACATAAGCGGCGTTCCACGGCTCCGGCCCCAACACGCGCAAAAACGTCGCTGGATTCATCGTGCCGGCGCCTTTTTCTATGTCATAAGGCTGGAGCATCAAACAACCCCTGGCCGTCCAGTATTCATGCAGACGCAAAATCATTTGTTGAAAATTCAT
>JAITIE010000022.1 GCA_031279615.1 Candidatus Margulisiibacteriota bacterium
TTAATCTCGATCGTGCGCGGTTTTTTCTCGGCTTTTTTCGGAATGGTCAGTTTCAGCTCGCCATTCTTAAATTCCGCTCTGGTCTTGTCCGCCTCCACATTTTGACCGAGCGCGAAACTCCGCTCAAAACGGCCGTACTGCCGCTCCACGCGCTGATAATTCTTATTCTCGCTTTCTTGCTTATATTCACGCTCGCCGGATAATTTCAAAATATTATCATCGTCGACCTCGATTTTGATGTCTTTCTGCTCAAGACCGGCCAGATCCGCCTCGACATAGACATTTTCTTTGTCCTCGTGAATATCGACCCGCGGGCAAAAACCCCGTCCGCGCTCAATCTCCAGCGGACTTTCAAACAGCCTGTCCAGCAAATCGCCAAAATCCCCTCTCCTGAATAATGTCGGCAACATATTACCAGCTCCTTTCTTGTTTTTCGCGTCCGCGGCGCGTCATGCCATGGGTATAGAAAATTTCATGCCAAGAATAGCCGCATCCCATTCATCCAGCATCCGTGGCATGTTTTAACGTCAGTGGATTACCGCTGACACCCCACCAGTCCGCCGCTAGAACGCGGTGGACGGCCTCCCCTTGCTAAGGGGAGGCAACCAGCAGATGCGTTGCCCGCAACGTATCTGCTGGCGGTGGGGTGTTTCGCCTGCGACGAAACATAAAACAAATGTGCATTTTTTATACATCTATTGTCAAACAATTAGACATGCTGTATAATTTATTTACAATGGCTAAAGAAATCCATAGATTTGAAACACCGGACAGCATGCCCCTGCGCGTGATAGGCAAGTCGCCGGCGCTGTACGCCCTGTATCAGCAGTTAAAAGCCGTGATCGACAGCTCTGTCCCCGTGCTGCTGGAAGGCGAATCCGGCACCGGCAAAGAGCTGGCCGCCCGCATCATTCATTATCAAAGCGCGCGCAAGGACAAACCTTTTGTCGCCATCAACTGCGCGGCTTTGCCCGAGACGCTCATCGAGTCCGAGCTTTTCGGCTACGAAAAAGGCGCGTTCACCGGCGCCGAGCGCGGCAAGCCCGGCAAATTTGAGGTGGCGCATCAAGGCACTATATTTCTGGACGAGATCGGTGAACTGCCGCTGGACCTGCAGGCCAAACTTTTGCGCGTCCTGCAAACCGGACAAATCTCGCGCCTCGGCTCCAACGATATTATCAATGTGGACGCGCGGGTCATCTCCGCGACCAACCGCAGACTCATCAATGAAGTCGCCGCGCATAATTTCCGCGAAGATTTGTATTACCGGCTGGCGGTTTTCCCGATCACCGTGCCGCCACTGCGCGAGCGCGGGCAGGATATTATTTTGCTGGCGGAATATTTTTTGCGCGAGGAAACTTTGAACGGCAAAAAACAGGTCGCCGGTTTCAGCGAGCAGGCCAAAGCCAGCATGCTTAATTACAGCTGGCCGGGCAATATCCGCGAGCTGGAAAACGTCATCAAGCGCGCTTATTTGATCTGCGCGGGACAGACGATCGAGCATACAGACCTGCTATTTGGCAATCTGCTGCCGGGCGTCTCGGCCGCGCCGGAAAGCCCTCTGCCTCCGGCTCTCCCGAGCGATAGAAACGGCGCGGGCGGGCGGGAGCGCGGCAGCGCCGCTCAGGATTTAAAAACGTTAAAGGCTTTAGAAAAAGAGATTATCGCGGAACGGCTGAAATATTTTAATAACAATGTCAGCCAGGCGGCTAAGTCGCTCGGCCTGACCCGCGCCACGGTTTACAATAAATTGAAATAACAATATGTTAAAATCCGCCCATGACTGAATACACTCTGATCACTGGCGCGACCTCGGGCATTGGCCGCGCGCTGGCCGTGGAGTTCGCCAAACGCGGTAATAATCTGATCATCGCCAGCCGCAATTTACCGAAAATGCGCGCGGCGCAAAAAGAACTGCAGGCCAAATACTCGATCAAAGTAATTCCGGTGGTCAGCGATTTGAGCCAGCCCACCGCGCCGCAAAAACTTTACAACTATTGCCACAAAAACAAACTGACCGTTTCCGTGCTGGTCAATAATTCCGGCTTTGGTTTAAAAGCCAATTTGCAAGTTGAGCAGGATTTGGCGGAATGCGAGCGTTTATTTCAGGTCAATCTACACGCCGTCCTGCAGCTGAGCATGCTTTTTGGCCGCGCCATGAAAAAACGGCGGCGGGGCTATATTCTCAATGTCGCGTCCACCGCGGCTTTTCAACCCATGCCTTACGCCGCGCTGTACGGCGCCTCCAAAGCTTTTGTTCTCGCGCTGTCCGAAGCCCTGCATATCGAATTGCAGGATTACGGCGTGGGTGTCACCGCGCTTTGTCCTGGTCTCACGGACACCAATTTTTTCCAGAATGGCAAGCCTACCGTGCCGGGCTGGTTGTACAAACTGGTCACGCCAGAACTGGCCGCCCGCCGCGCGGTCAAAGCTCTGTATCAGAAAAAAATTTATATTATCCCCTATTTCCAGCACTGGCTCATCGCGCAATTCAGCCGTTTTGGCACTAGAAAAACTATCGCGCGGATCATGCGCCGCCTCGAAAAAATGCGCAAAAAAATCCGTATTCTCTAATAATAAATTTATGGCCGAAAAAATCCGTCTCGATCTGCTCGTCGCCCAAAAGCTGGCCGTCTCGCGGGAAAAAGCGCAGGCTCTGATTATCGCCGGCGCAGTGCTGGCTGATGAACAAAAAATCCAAAAACCCGGGACGCTGGTCAAAGCCGCGGCGGTCATTCGTCTGCTCGGCGCCCAATGTCCTTACGTCAGCCGCGGCGGTTTAAAACTGGCCGGCGCGCTGGATGCTTTTGGCGTCTCGCCGCGGGGACTGCGCTGTCTGGATGTCGGCGCCTCGACCGGCGGCTTTACGGATTGTCTGTTACAGCGCGGCGCGGAGTTGGTTATCGCGCTCGACGTCGGCTACAATCAACTGGACTGGAAAATCCGCAGTGACCCGCGCGTGATCGTCCTGGAGAAAATAAATTTTCGCTACATGACCGGAGAACAGCTGTTGAAAATAACCAGACTGCCGCGGCTAAATCTACAATTTGCGACGGTCGATGTGTCGTTTATCTCGCTGGAGAAAATTCTACCGCCGCTCTTTGCCGTCCTGGAAAACGGCGCGCGGGTTGTCGCGCTGGTCAAGCCGCAATTTGAGGCGGAGCGCGGCGAAGTCGGCAAAGGCGGCATAGTCAAAGACCCCGCGGTGCATGACAAAGTGCAGGAAAAAGTCCGCGGTTACGCCGCTCAAGCCGGTTTTAAAATTCTCGGCGAATCCGTCTCGGCTATCACCGGCGCGGACGGCAATAGAGAATTTTTTATTTATTTGACCAAAGCCTAAAAGGAAATTTTAAAATCTTATTTTTTGCTGACTTTTTTGAAAAACTTGAGCCAGCCGGAAATATCGGTCAGCAACTCTATGCGCCGCGAGATTTGCGCCACGTCATGCAGAATGCGGAATAATTGCCAGGCAATCAAGGCCGCGATAAACAACAAAACGATCAGCAAAACCTGCACTGTCAAAGCCAAAATTGCCGCCGCGTCCATAAAAACCTCTATTTATCTTTTTTATTTTTGTCGTCTCTTTTATTTAGTTTTTCCTCGATCTTGCGGATCTTATCGTCGATAATTTGCTTGGCCGAGGCGACTAGATTTTCCACATTTTTCACGCCGTCGTCGATAATATCCTGATTGTCTTCCTTGACTTCCTTGAGCCACTGCCGGGTTTTCTCGCCGGACTGCGGCGCAAACAAAACACCCAGCACGCCGCCGAGCACCGCGCCGAGTAAAAGGCCTTCCAAAAAAATTCCGCCGCCGTATTCTCTATCCCGCATAAAGCCTCCTCAAAATTACAGGCGTATTATAGCACAGCGTCAAAAATTATTTCAATTTTCCGGCCAGCAGGACGCCCCCGCCTGGCAAGGCAATTCACAGTCTCTAAAGTTTGCGTTTTGGCCGATCTGGTGTAAGATGCCTGTTCATGCAGCCGCTCACAAAATTTCAGCTTGCCGCGCAGCCCGTCAAGCAGGGCAAAGTCCGCGCCCTGTACGATCTGGGCGACAAACTGCTGCTGGCGGCCACCGACCGGCTCTCCGCTTTTGACCATATTTTTGCCGAAGGCATTCCGGATAAAGGCCGGGTTTTGACCGGCATTTCCCGTTACTGGTTCGAGCAGACTGCCGCGCGAATTAAAAATCATTTTTTAAGCGCGGAGCTAAAGGATTTTCCGCCGGAGTTTCAGCGAAAAGAACTGTCCGGCCGCGCGATGCTCGTGCGCAAAACCAAAGTCGTGCCGATCGAATGCATAGTGCGCGGGTATATCGAAGGCTCCGGCTGGAAAGATTACCAAAAGACCGGCGCGATTTGCGGGCACAAACTGCCGGAAAATTTGCGGCAGGGCGACAGACTGCCGGAGCCGCTTTTCACGCCGTCGACCAAAGCGGACGCCGGGCATGATGAAAATATCAGCGTGGAAAAAATGCATGCTCTAATCGGCAGAGATTTGGGCGAGCAGATCCAACAAAAATCTCTGGCCTTGTACACGCTGGCGGCGCAGGACGCGCTGGCCAAGGGCATCATCATCGCGGACACTAAATTTGAGTTTGGGCAGGACGAGCGCGGCGAGGTCATTTTAATCGACGAAGTTTTGACGCCGGATTCCTCGCGCTTCTGGGACATCAAAGCGTATCAGCCGGGGCAGTCCCAGCAGAGCTTTGACAAACAATTTGTGCGCGATTACCTGGAGTCTATTCACTGGAACAAAGAGCCGCCGCCACCGCCCCTGCCGCCCGGCATTGTGCAAAAAACCAGCGAAAAATACCGCGAGGCTTACGCCAGAATTACCGGACAGAAATTACTCTGACCGCCTACGCCACTTTCATTATATAAATCACTGTGTAATAACTAGGCAGGGTGTTAACGGGGAAAGACTCGCCGTAGCCGGAAGCGGCGTTGCCACCACCGGTACTGCTGATAGAGCCGGAGGGAGTAAATTCTATTTTAAATCGCAAGGCCTCGTCTGGCTTTCCTTCAGTGCCGCAATCGGCACCAGTGGTTTCTGTTTTTGTTATAATTCCACCGCGGCCTGTGTCTTTATTAAAACCACCATGAGTACCGGGAAATTGAAGGTACGGACTATATCCTGATAACGATGTGCCAGTAAATGTATGCTCATGTTTCGGCATGTGTTTAGTTTGTAAAGTTATGCCCTGGCTGTCAGCGCCCCCGCCATAAGCGGCAAGGTTAGGATTATTGACTTCACCGCTGTTTGTTCCGCCGCGTAAAAACTTGCCAACTAGATTAGGCGTGCCGTTTGTGCCATCGCAGATTTTCCAGAGAGTTTTAAACTCCGCGCGGGTTTTACTCCAGGCTTCGCCGTTGAAAGCCAAAATCGTGCCTTTCGGAAAAAAAGTTAAATCCGTGATGTCCGTCGCTACCAAACGCTCGCCGCTTTTTACTTCTGTATACAACGCTCTTGTCATAAAAATACCCCCTTTTTAAATTTTATCCGTCCATTACGAATACGTAATACACCCTCTATAATATACACCTACAATTACGTTTATGCAACACCCTAGTATAGACAAACGTTTTGGCCAGCGCCTAAGAGAATTACGCGAAAAAATCCCCCAATCCGTCAATATGTTCGGCTACGAAAATGACCTTACACCGGCCACCGTCAGCCGCATTGAAAACGGCATTCACAGCCCGCGCTTAAGAACACTCCAAAAAATCGCCGAAGCTCTGGGGTTGTCTTTAAGCGAACTCTTGCAGGGATTATAAAAAACCAGCTAACCCTCCGCCCTCTCGACCAGCTCCAGCACCTGATAATCCCACAACGCCTTGACCGGCTTAGCTACGCGCTCCAGCGCGATTTTGAGCGTATATTTCCGGCTGGAACGCCGGGCATAGCTGATACTGACGCAGGTGCTTTCACTGTTGAGCAGTGCAAGCAGCAGGCGCCGCGACAAATACGGAAAAAGCAAACGCAGCAGACTGAAAAATTTTCCGCGTTTATCCTCCGGCAAATCCCTATAGCCAAAAAGCGCCAGCGCGCAATTGGGCAGCTCGCTGTAAGCGGAAATTTCTATCTCGCGGGTGTACAGCGTGGCGCGAAATGGCGGATGAGCGTAAGCTTTTATTTTGCGCATAATTCTTGCTCCTAAATTTTATTGTCTTATAGATATCGTCAGCAGGGCGCAAAAATTTCAAGAAATTTTTCTATGTTATAATGCCGCCGTGAATAAATTTTTAGCCAAAATAAACGCGCGAATTCAGGAGAAAAAAACTTTGGTCTGCGTGGGGCTGGACCCGGACCGCGAAAAACTGCCGGAAAAATTCCGCCGCGCGGCCGAGCCAATCTTAGAATTTAACAAGCACATCATTGACGCGACACGCGATCTGGCGGCCTGCTACAAGCCCAATCTGGCTTTTTACGAAATGCACGGCCTGGCCGGACTGCAAGCATTGGCCGCCACGCTTAAGTATATTCCGGTGGAAATACCGGTCATTCTCGATGCCAAACGCGGCGACATCGGCAACACTTCCCGGGCCTATGCCCAAGCGGTTTTTACGGAATTCGGCGCGGATGCCGTGACACTCGCGCCCTATATGGGCGAGGACTCCATCACGCCTTTTTTGGAATACCAGGAAAAATACAGTTTCGTCCTTTGCCTGACCAGCAACAAAGGCGCGCAGGACTTTCAAAAGCCGGAGCTGTATAAAAAAGTCGCCGCCAAGATCCAGGAATGGCACGGCCGTTACGGCAACTGCGGCGCGGTGGCCGGAGCCACCCACCCGCAGGAAATCCGCGGCATCCGCGAGATAATCACCGACGCGTTCCTGCTGATACCCGG
>JAITIE010000039.1 GCA_031279615.1 Candidatus Margulisiibacteriota bacterium
CACCACAAAATTCACGATCTTATCCGGCACTATAATTTTTTTAAGGATGGTTTTACCGGCCAGATGTTTCTGCACCGCGGGATTAGCCAGCGCCAGTTTTTCCAGTTCAGCCAGCGGCAGTCCTTTGGCCGCCTTTTGCGCGCCGCGCGTCCGGCCATTGACGGAGAAAACTATTTCCACCTCATCAGTCGTCAAATATCGCGCGTCGTACTCCGGCCATTGCTCCAGATGAATGGAAGTCTTATGACCAAGTTTTTCCCACAACTCCTCGGCTAGATGCGGCGCGTAAGGCGCCAGCAGTTTTAAGAAATTTTCCGCAAGCTCCGGAGCGATAATCTCCCTGCTCTGCGCCGCGTTGGCAAAAATCATCAGCTGGGAAATGCCGGTGTTAAAATTCAAGCTGTTAATATCCTCGCCGACTTTTTTGATCGTCTGGTGCAGGAGCTTTAGCAATTCCGCGTCCGGCTCGGTTTCCGCAATTTTTTTCTGCGTAAAAATATTCCAGACCCGGTCCAAAAAACGCCGCACACCGAGAATGCCTTTGGTCGACCAGGGTTTGGCCATTTCCAGCGGCCCCATGAACATTTCGTACAGGCGCATCGCGTCCGCGCCGTAATCGCGGATCACGTCGTCCGGATTGATGACATTGCCTCTAGACTTGGACATTTTTTGGCCGTCTTCCGCCAGGATCAATCCCTGATTGGTCAGGCGCTGAAAAGGCTCCGGTGTGGAAACTACGCCAAGGTCAAACAAAACTTTGTGCCAGAAACGCGCGTAGAGCAAATGCAGCACCGCATGTTCCGCGCCGCCGATATAGTGATCGACCGGCAGCCAGTAAGCCAACTTGGCTTTGTCCGCCAGCTCGGCTTTGTTGCGCGGATCGATATAGCGCAGGTAATACCAGCTGGAGCCGGCCCATTGCGGCATGGTGTTCGTCTCGCGTTTGGCCGCGCCACCGCATTGCGGACATTTGGCGCTTACCCAGTCCGGAATATTGGCCAGCGGCGACTCGCCGGTGCCGGTCGGCTCGTACTTGTCCACTTCCGGCAGTCTTAGCGGCAGTTCATTTTCCGGCACGGGCACCACGCCGCAGTGCGGACAATGCGTCAGCGGTATCGGCTCGCCCCAGTAACGCTGGCGGGAAAACACCCAGTCGCGCAGTTTGTAATTAACCGTTTTCTTGCCGAGGCCTTTTTTCTCTAAATCGGCTGTGATTTTTTCCTTGAATTCCGCGCTGGTCAAACCGTTGTACTGTTCCGAGTTCATCGCCCGGCCGTCCTCACCAAAAACTGTAATGACGGGGATATTATATTTCTGGGCAAAAGCCAGATCGCGCTCGTCATGCGCAGGCACGGCCATGATCGCGCCGGTGCCGTAAGAGATCAGCACATAATCCGCGACCCAGATCGGTATTTTCGCGCCGTTGACCGGATTGACGGCATAGCCGCCGGTGAAAACGCCGGTTTTGTCTTTGTCCAGATGCGCGCGCTCCAAGTCGCTTTTGAGCCGCGTTTGTTTGACGTATTCCGCCACCGCGGCTTTTTGCGCCGGCGCCGTGATTTTCTCCAGCAGAAGATGCTCCGGCGCGATGACCATAAAAGTCACCCCATACAAGGTATCTGGCCGCGTGGTGAAAATTTTCAGTTTTTCCGCCAGACCGTCGAGCGCAAAATCCACCTCCGCGCCGAGACTTTTGCCGATCCAATTTCTTTGCATCAATTTTATTGGCTCCGGCCAGTCCAGCAGATCCAGATCGTTGAGCAGACGCTCGGCATAGGCCGTAATCTTAAGCATCCACTGGCGCAAATCTTTTTTGACCACCGCGCCGCCGCAACGTTCACAGCAACCGTCTTTCACTTCCTCATTGGCAATACCGGTCTGGCAGCTCTCGCACCAGTTGATCGGCATATTGGCCTCGTAAGCCAGGCCTTTTTTATACAGCTGTAAAAATATCCATTGCGTCCACTTGAAATATTCCGGATCGGTCGTGTCGATCTCCCTGTCCCAGTCATAGCAAAAACCAAAAGCCTGTATCTGCCGCCGGAAATTCGCGATATTTTTAGCGGTGGAGACCGCAGGATGCGTGCCGGTCTTGATGGCGTAATTTTCCGCCGGCAGACCGAAAGCGTCCCAGCCCATCGGATGCAGGACGTTGTAACCATTCATGCGCTTGTAGCGGCAAAGTATATCCGAAGCCGTGTAGCCCTCGGGGTGGCCGACATGCAGTCCCGCGCCGGAAGGATAGGGGAACATGTCGAGGCAGTAAAAACGTTTTTCCTTGGGAAATGTGGTGTCTTCCGTCACCTGATACAATTTGGCTTCCGCCCATTTTTTTTGCCATTTCGGCTCGATAGTCAGGTGAGCGTAACGTTCGGACACAATTCTCCTTTCAGTCTTTAACTATAAGTTCTGCGCAATTGCGAGCAATGGGCTAAAGCCACGATTTCTATTAAATCGTTTTTTATTCTGTACACTATTCTGTAATTTCCATGAAATAATTCTCGTAAAACCGCATTGGAATATTCAGGAACAATTCTACCCAGTTCCGGAAAATCTTCCAATTTTTTGGTCATTTCTAGTATTTTTCTGGCGAACAATGCCGCATAATTTCGTGAATTAACCGCGATGTGTTCCACCGCCTTTTCAAAATTATCCGCCGCAATCGGAGACCAGACTACTCTTTGAGCCATTTCAGCATCCGCGCTTTCACCTCTGCATGAGGAATTCCTTCTCCAGCCTCAAGCTGCGCTAGCCCCTGATCTACCTGCATCTTAAAATATAATTCTTCAATAATATCCTCAATCGTCAACCCTTTGTCCGGCAAAGTATTTACCAAACTAATCACTTGTTCTTTTAATTTATCCATAATACCCACCTCATTTAATCAATTATACCTCTTTTTCAATATTTTGGAGAGTGTAAATTAAACTGTGTAACTGCTTTGTTTAGTCCGTTTTATTTTTAAAAATTGCTAAACCACGCCCTTTTCTTTATAATCTATTTATGAATAAGGCTATCACCATACTGGACAGCACTTTGCGTGACGGCGAGCAGGGTGAAGGCATCGCTTTTACCGCGCAGGACAAACTGAAAATCACCCGCCTGCTCGACGAGTTTGGCCTTCATTATATAGAAGGCGGCTGGCCGGGCAGTAATCCTAAAACCGACGAATATTTTCGCTTGGTTAAAAAGGAAAAATTTAAGACGGCCAAAATTGTGGCTTTCAGCTCGACCTGCCGCGCCGGCCAATCAGCCAAAGCTGATCAAAATCTGCAAAATCTGCTAAACGCTGGCACGCCGGTCGTCACGGTTTTCGGCAAGACCTGGGATCTGCACGTCAAAGACGCGCTAAAAATTTCGCTGGCCGAAAATTTAAAAATTATCGATGACACGATCCGTTTTCTCAAAAAGCATAAAAAAGAAGTTTTTTTTGACGCGGAGCATTTTTTTGACGCGTACAAACATAATCCCGAATACGCGCTGAGCGCGCTGTTGACCGCGCAGGACGCCGGCGCGGACCGTATTGTGCTTTGCGACACCAACGGCGGAACTCTGCCCGCTGAAATAAAAGAAATCGTTGGCGCGGCGCGCGCCGGCCTGAAAACGCCGCTCGGCATTCACACGCACAACGACGCGGAAACCGCCGTGGCCAATTCTCTGACCGCTGTGGCCGCCGGCGCGACGCAGGTGCAGGGCACGATCAATGGCTACGGTGAACGCTGTGGCAACGCCAATCTTTGCGCGATCATTCCCGCACTGCAGTTAAAAATGGGTTGCAAAATTCTGCCGCCCCAAAAATTAGCGGAATTAGCCGCGCTGTCCCGCCGCGTGGCGGAGATCGCTAACCTGCCCTTGCCCAATCAGGCCGCTTATGTCGGCCACTCCGCTTTCGCGCACAAAGCCGGTGTGCATGTCAGCGCGATCCAAAAAAACCCCGCGACTTATGAGCATGTCAATCCCGAACTCGTGGGCAATAAACAGCGTGTCCTGATCTCCGAACTTTCCGGCGCCAGCAATCTGCTGTACAAAGCCAGGACTATGCGCATCGCTCTGCAAAAAGACGACCCGCAGACCAGACAGCTCGTGCAAAAAATCAAAGCGCTGGAATCCAGCGGCTACCATTTCGAAGAAGGCGAGGCCTCGCTGGAGCTGCTGCTACAGAGAACGCTGGGGCGGCACCAGCCGCTGTTTGAGCTGATCAGTTTTCATGTGACCAATGAAAAATTTGACGAGAAAGAATTGAGCGTCGAAGCGACTGTCAAAATCAAAGTAAAGGGTAAAGAAATTCACACCGTCGCGGACGGCAACGGCCCGGTGTCGGCGCTTGGCCGCGCCCTGCGCAAAGCGCTAGCCGCCGACTACCCGCAGGTTAAAAACATCGCGCTGTCGGACTACAAAGTGCGCGTGCTCGACGGCCGCAGCGGCACGGAAGCCAAAGTGCGCGTCATCATCGAATCCCGCGACGGCCGCCGGACCTGGGGCACGGTCGGCGTGTCCACCGATATTATCGAGGCCAGCTGGCACGCCTTGGTCGACAGCATCGAATACGGCCTGTTAAAATAAACGGAGTAAAAATGCTGCACAGTAAAAACGAATATCTGCCTCTGACCAGCAGTATCGGTGTCCAGAACAATCTGGAAATCGGCGGTTGCGATCTGGCCGCCTTAGCCGTGCAGTACGGCACGCCGCTGTATATCATGGATGAGGAAACTCTGCGGGAAAATTGCCGCGAGTACATGCGGGCTTTTGCGGAAAATTATCACGATGTCGTGATCGCTTACGCTTCCAAAGCGCTGGCCGTCGCCGGTATTTATAGAATTATCAACGCAGAGGGCTTGGGTGTTGACGTGGTTTCCGGCGGCGAACTGCATATCGCGCTCAAGGCTGGTTTTGATGCGCAAAAAATTATTTTTCACGGCAACAATAAATCCCCGCAGGAATTAGAAGAGGCTTTGCAAGCCGGAGTCGGTTTGATAGTTGTGGACAACGCCGCGGAGCTCCAAAATCTGGAGAATATTGCTGG
>JAITIE010000046.1 GCA_031279615.1 Candidatus Margulisiibacteriota bacterium
CTGGCAGGACGCGGCGGAGTTTTTGCTGGCCGGAGCCTCGGCGGTGCAGGTCGGCACGGCCAATTTTATCGACCCTTTGACGCCGCTGAAAATAATCGACGGCCTCGCGCAGTATTTGCAGGAAAAAGGCTTGAAAAAAGTCACCGAGCTTATCGGCGGCTTGCGGTAAACAGCGCATTTGCCCGGTGGCTATGTTAAAATTTCCTTATGCGGTGTTTTAGACTGATTTTTGGCATTTTGTTGATCTGGAGTTTAGGTTTGGCTGTGGACACAGTGCGCCAGACTGGCCTTAATATTGTCAACGCCGAGATTTTTGGCAAAGCCGTGCCGCATTCTTTCCGGCAGGGCCGCCAGATTCATCTGGTTTACACGGATCAGCACGCTGTTTATTATTTGCGTTCGGCTGACGCCGGCCTGACCTGGGACAAACCGCGGCTTATCGCCAATGGCTCGGCATCTGGCGCGCAAATCATCGGCAATGCGGAAAACCGGCTGTATATTTTTTATACGCGTGACGGCGGGATTTACACGGTGGATTCAGTGGACGGCGGCGGGTCCTGGTCTGCTCCCTACAAGGTTTCCAGCGTGTATAACCGGAGCAAAAATCCCTGCGCGGTAATTTCCGGTTTGGGTGATATTTATGTGGTTTGGGAAAACAACGGCGTGATTTTGTGCCGCCGTTATGACAAAGATGCCGCCGCCTGGCAAAATATCACAGACCTTTCCGGCGGAGACAGCGAAGCGCCATTGATCGTTAATTACCGCAACCACGCGCTGTATGCGGTCTGGCTGGAAAAAGGCGAAGTGGTTTGCCAGCCGTTTGATCTGGCACGGGAAACCCGGGAAGCGCTGGAATGGGTCAGCGCCGGGGCCAATCAAAAACTTGGCACAGTGCCCGCCAATTGCCGCGAGCTGGCCGTCGCTGTCGATTCCCAAAACAATCTGCATGTGGTCTGGAGCAACGGCGGCCAACTGCTGCACCGCGTGCGCGCCGCCGGACTCTGGTCCAGCACGATCAGCCGGCTGACCTCAAATTATATTTCCGGTTTAGGCAGTCCGTCGGTGGCTTTTGACGCGTCCGGACAGGTGTTTATTGCTTATATTGAGGGTAATGCCGCGACGCTTTGCCGTTACGACGCCCGCACCCGCTCCTGGGAAAAAAATACAGTTTTCACACTGGACAGTCCTAAATATTTTTCCAGCCTGACTCTCGGCGGCAATAGCAGCTACAATGAACAGCTGCCCGGCTATTTGCGCGGATTTGATATTTTTTGGGTTGAGCGCGAACCGAGTAACCCATCCGGCACACTGGCTTTCAATAATCGCGCGGAGAGTCTCGAGACAGGCCGGAAAATTATGCCGGCCGCCGACCGTATTTATATCGACAGTATTCCGCCGTCCGCGCCAGTCCTCTCTCTGGCCGTCACTTCCGCCAATTATTTTTACGGCACGGTTGGTAAAGATATAAAAACTATTTTGGTCAACGGCCGGCAGGATGACGCTCTGCAAATTGTCGCGCCAGGGTTTTGGCAGTACCGGCATGATTTGAGCGGCAGCCAGCGCAAGACCGTGCGTTTACAGGCGGTCGACGCTTTGCAGAACCGCAGTCCGGTCGCGGAATTGATGCTGGAGGTAGACCGTGAGCCGCCGCAGATTTTTGCGGTGTCGCACAACGCCGCCGGCCGGACGTTGCACGTGCGGGACGAATTGACCGTAACCCTGCGTGGCGAACCGAATGGCCGGGCGTTTTTCAGCATCTCCGGCCTCACGCAAAATATTCCGCTCTGGGACGCCGGACAGGACGGTGACACGCGCGCCAAAGACGGCGTATATACAGGCGTATATACAGTGGACTCTGCTCAGCACAGCGGTCAATATAGCGTGACAGTGTCCCTCTCTGATGCCGTAGGCAATCTGACCGAACAAAGCATCACCGAATCTTTAATGATCGATTCGAGGCGTGAGCCACAGCGCGGCAATCTGCTTTATGTTCAGCCCGCGTCAGAAAATATTTTGACTATCGCGCCGCCCGCGCCGCCGGACGAGATCGAAGACAGTCCGGCGCGGGAGGTCAGCGGCGCGGCGCTTATGGCGCCGTATATTGATCTCGAATTAACGCCACCGTTTTTGACCCGCGGCAGCGCGCAGACTATTAAAATCCTCGTGCCTCCGGAGCTGGCCGTGGCGCGCGCTTATGTGGTCTGGGGGCGGCTCAACCGCGCGCTGCAAACCACTAAATTACAGCGGTCGAAAGACGGTGTTTTCAGCGGTGAGTACAAAGTTCCGGCTGATTTACAGCTCGGCGAGCAGCAGGGTTTGGTGTTTTTGCAAAGCCAGCGCGGCACCGTTTATAAAAAACCGTTTTATTACCGTGTGCTGGCGCCGAATAATAAGCCGGCGCAGGATTTGCTGACCGTGCAGTTTTTCCCGCATCCGCTGGCGCCGGCCAAAGATATTCGCGTCAAAGCCCTGCTGCCGGTGTCTGTCAAAAGCAAACAGGTTATGTTATTCTTGGCCGCAGAGCAGAGTAAAATTATTTCGGTGTTGCTGACCCGCGGCGGCGCTCCGGCACAGCACGGCTACGAAATCTGGGAAGGTGTGTTGTCTTTGCCGGCAGATACGGCAGCCGGTGAATATTTCGCCAATATTATCTGCAAAACAGAAAAAGGCGAATTCATTAAGAAAAAAATAAAATACTCTGTGCACAAATAATATGGGTAAACTTGTTGGGCTGATTTTAAAATACGCGTTGATTCTGGCGGTTTTTTGCGGAATTGCCGGTTTGCTTTTGGCGCTGGTATATGAACACACCGCGCCGCTCAAAATCCTCAATCAGGAAAAAGCCAAAATTGCCGGCCAGCAAAAACTCTTTCCGGAATTGGCCGAAATTGTAGACGGCGAGGTTTACTCCGCTTCCGGCGACTTGCTCGGTTATATTTTGTCTGTGCGGGCGCGCGGCTACAGTTCCGATATAGAGCTGCTGGTCGGAGTGGATCCAGCTTATCAGATCGGTGGTTTGCAGATTTTGGCTCAAGCCGAGACGCCCGGCTTTGGCGCGCGCATTACGGAGAAAAATTTTGCGGACAGCCTGCTGGGGGGCGCGGCGGCCGGTTTGCGGCACAGGAAAGACGGCGGCGCCTATGACGGCATCACCGGCGCGACGATCACTTCCCGCGCGGTGTTTGACGGCATACGCCAAGAGGTTGAAAATTTTAAAAAAAGCAAAGGGGCGGAATAACTTGAAAAAATATTTATGGGCGCTGGGGATTGTTTTGTTGTTTTTGACCGGTTGCGACGGACAGAGAGAATTAAAACGCTCCGGTTTTTATCTGGATAATGTTTTTGAGGTGCAGATCAAAATCAGCGACAAAAAAGAAAATGTCAAACCAGCGCAGGCCGCGCTGAATGCGGCTTTTGATAAGCTGGTTGAGCTGGACACTAACATCAATAAATTAAGCCCGTTAAGCGAGATTTCCGCGCTCAACGCCAACGCCGCCTGGCGCAGCCTGGAGATCAGCAAAAGCACTTACGACTTGATCGAAAAAGCGCTGAACGCCTCGGCTTTTACCGACGGCTATTTTGATATTACCTGGCAGCCGCTCGTTAAAATTTTTGCTTTGACCACGCCCACCGCGGAACGCATTGCCAAAGCCAAAGCGAGTCTCGGTTACAAAAATATCGCGCTGGACCGCTCGCTGACCCGCGTGCGTTACCTGAACAATGCGGAGATTGATTTTGACCATATCAAACGCGGCTTTGCGGTGGATTTGCTGAGTAATTATTTAAAAAAGTACGCGCTGGCCGGCCAGATCAAAGCCGGCGGCGTGGCTTATTATTTCGGCGCCAAAAAACTAGCTTTGAAATTGACCGAAAAAGAAAACCTTAATTTAAAATTGAATGACACGGCGGTGGCTGTTCTGAACACGCAGGATTCTTATTATGTGAATTCCGCGGCGTGGCGTAAATATTTGCCAGTGGCCTCGCCGGTCGAGCCGATCCGGCAAATTATTGTGATTGCGCCCAATGCCGTGACCGCCGAGATTTTGGCCGAGGCTTTTTATTTTATGGGCGTGGAAAAATCCCTGCAAAAAATCGCCGCGCTTAAAAAACAGGCTTCACGCCAAAATCTCTATGAAGTATACTTCGTGCGGGACAACGGCGCGAACGGCCAGGAAGTGGTTTCCAGCGCTGAGTAAAAAGGAGAAAAAATGTTAGACGTTAATCAGATAAAAAAATTATTGCCGCACCGCTATCCGTTTTTGCTGGTGGATAGAGTTTTAGAAATTACGCCGGACAGCATCACGGCGCTGAAAAACGTGACCGCCAATGAAGAGTTTTTTAACGGCCATTTTCCCGCACAGCCGATTATGCCCGGAGTTCTGCTGGTGGAGGCTCTGGCGCAGGTGTCCGGCATTTTTGCCTTGAGCCAGCCGGACGCGCCCCAAAAGGTCACCACGCTTTTTGCCGGCGTCGACGGTGTGAAATGGAAAAAGCCGGTCGTGCCCGGCGATCAAATTAAAATGGTGGTCAAAATACTCAAACTGCGCAATCCGCTGATCGTTTGTCAGGGCACGGCGTATGTCAATGACGAGGTAGTCTGCGAGGCGGCCGAAATGAAAATGATGATTTTAAAACAATAGGAGTTTTTGTGGCGCATAAAATTCATCCGACAGCCTGCGTCGACCCGAGCGCGCAATTGGGCGAGGATGTGGTGATTGGCCCTTATACTATAGTAGAGGCCGGCGCGCGGATAGGCGACCGCACGGAGATCGCCGCCAACGTGACTATCGGCGAGGACACGCTGATCGGCTGTGACAATGAGATTTGCCGCGGCGCGATTATCGGCGGCAAACCGCAGGACATCGGCTACAAAGGCGAGAAATCCAACGTCATTATCGGCAGCGGCAACCGGATCCGTGAATATGCGACGATACACAAGGCGACTGGCGAGGGACAGTCCACGGTGGTCGGCGACAATAACTTCATTATGTCTTTTGTGCATCTGGCGCACAATGTGCGGCTCGGCAGTAATATCGTGCTGGTCAATATGGTGCAGCTGGCCGGCCATGTTGTCGTGGAAGACAACGCCACGCTGGGCGGCATGGTTGCGGTGCCGCAGTTTTTGCGCATCGGCAAGCTGGCGATGATCGGCGGTTACTCGCGCCTCTTTCAAGACGTGCCGCCGTTTATGCTGGCCGAAGGCAATCCCGCGGAAGTTTATTCTATTAACAAAGTGGGTTTGCGGCGCAACCCCCAGCTTGTGCCGCCGGAAATCGTGCCGGTCATTAAAGAAGCTTATAAAATCATGTACCGGCAGGGCAAAAATATTTCTCAGGCTGCCGAGGCGATCCGCGCGCAGTGTCTGGTCAACAATGAATTGCCGGAACAAATAGCGCATCTGCTGGATTTTTTGCAGACGGCTAAAAAAGGCATCAGCCACAGCGCGCAAAAACCGCGCGAGCTTTTACAGCACGAAGACAGCGGCCTGACCGAAACACTGCCTTTTTTTGAAAAAATGATGCGCGCCGCTTTAAGCCGAAAAATCGGCAAAAAATAAATGCTGTTCACTCTGCTGGCCGCGCTGCTGCAACTCTCGCTGGTCGTTTTTGTCCATGAGCTTGGCCACTGGTTTTTTGCCAAACTTTCCGGCGTGCCGGTAATTAGTTTTAATATTGGTTTTGGCGCGAAGCTTTGGTCTATCAAACGCGGCGGCACTATTTATGCCCTGCGCTGGGCGCCGATCGGCGGTTACGTGCAGCTGGCGGACGACGCTGCCAAGAATAAATCCTGGCTGGCGCGTTTTAGCGTGGTTACTGGCGGCGCGCTGTTCAATATCTTGTTGGCCTGGCTGATTATTTATGTGTTTTTTGCCGCGCGGCAGGGGTTTTTTTTGACCGGCGTTTATAAGTCTTTTTTGCTGATGTGCCAGTTGTTAAAAGAAATTCTGCGTGATTTTGTTTTAATTTTTGCGCGCGGTGATTTTGCGGCGCTTTCTGGTCCGGTGGGCATTTTGAGTTTTTCCGCCGCCGCGGTTAAACAAAGCTGGACGATGTTCTGGCTCTTTACCGCCTTGCTGAGTCTCAATCTCGGCGTGATTAATCTCCTGCCTCTCCCCGCGCTGGATGGCGGACGGCTGATTTTTTTGCTTTACGAATTGCTTTTTCGCCGCAAACCCAGCCCCCGTTTGGAACGCGCGATCCATTCTTGGGGCTTGGGGCTTTTGCTGGCCTTAATAATTTTTTTGAGTTTTCAAGACATTGGCAAAATGTTTTTCTAAAATTAACGTGGCAAATATTTTGCCCGGAGCGAACGTAGCCTTCAGCGTTATGCCGTGTTCGCGCGGGTAAAGATATTTGCCGCGGCGGGATGTGTGCCGTAAAGCGCGGCTTTGGTTTGTGTTAAAATTTATTTAATGAAACAAATTGAGCATTTAGCTAAACTCCTCAAAAATCTTCCTGCCCGGCCCGGTGTCTATCTGCATCTCGACGCGCGCGGTAGGATACTCTATGTCGGCAAGGCCAAGGATTTGAAAAAGCGCGTCAGCTCGTATTTTCACGGGGAAAAAGACGCCAAGACCGCCGCGCTGGCCGCCAAAATCGCGGAGTTCAGCACGATTGTCACGCAGTCCGAAACCGAGGCGCTGTTGCTGGAAGATTCGCTGATCAAAAAACACAAGCCGCCGTACAATATCGATCTCAAGGACGACAAACGCTATCCGTATCTCAAATTGACCGCGGAAAAATACGCGCGCCTGGTCATCTCGCGCCAGAGATTCAATGACGGCGGTAAATACTTCGGTCCTTACGCCGGCTCGGTGCGCGACGCCCTGCGCGCGGTGCAGGGAATATTTGGCCTGCGCCGCTGTAAAACACTCGGCAAAAAACCGTGCCTGTACGCGCAGATCGGCCAGTGTCTCGCGCCCTGCTCCGGCGGCAAAGAAGCGGAGTATCAAAAAGAAATTTCCGCGCTGACGGATTTTTTGCGCGGGGATTACGCCGCGCTAGATGCGGAGCTTAAAAAACAAATGACCGCGGCCGCGCAAAACATGAATTACGAGACCGCCGCGCATTGCCGCGACAAACTACGGGCTCTGGAAAAAGTGATGGTCACGCAGTCCGTAGTCGCGCCGGACGATATTTTCCGCGATGTTTGGGGTTTCGCCGCCGGCCAAAATATCTGGGCGGCGGTTTTACTGCGCATCCAGCACGGACGCATCACCGGCAGCCGGTCTTTCAGCGCCGGCGGCAAACGCGCGCTGGCTTCGGATTCTTTTGAGCGTTTGCTGATGAATTTTTATTCCAGCGAGACTGTCCCCGCGGAAATTATTCTGCCGGCGGAGTATGCCTGCGGCGCCTTCGCGGCTTGGGCTGGCGCGCGGCAGGCTAAGGTCTGGCAGCCGCGCAGTGGTTTCCGTTTCGACTTTGTGCAAATGGGTGTTTATAACGCGCGAAAATATTTGCAGGAGCGGATTATGGAGCAGCTCCGCGAGGCTTCGCCGGCGGACGGCCTGAAACGTTTACAGGAAATTTTGGCGCTGGAAACTCTGCCGCGGCGCATCGAGTGTTACGACATTTCGCATATTCAGGGCAGTGAGACGGTGGCCTCGCAGGCCGTGTTGCTGGACGGGATTCCGGGTAAGAGCGAGTACCGCAAATACATTATCAATCAGGACAAGCCCGACGATTTTGCTTCGATGGAAGAAGTTTTGACACGACGCTGCATGCGGCTGGACGACAGCAATCGGCCGGATCTGGTGGTCATCGACGGCGGCAAAGGACAGCTGGGCGTGGCGGCGCGTGTCTGGAAAAATTTTGATTTGACCATACCGCTCTGCGCGCTGGCCAAGCGCGAGGAGGAAATTTTTATCCCGCGCCGCGGCGAGCCGCTCGTCCTGCCGCGGCGGGACAGCGGTTTGCGGCTTTTACAGACTGTCCGCGACGAGGCGCACCGTTTCGCCGTGAATTTTCACCGCCTGCGCCGTAAAAAACGGACTTTAATGGAATAATACAATAGGGTTTGCCGAAAATATACAAAACCGCCTGATTTAAATTTAAGCTGTTGCGGTTTAAGACTCAGAAAAAATATTTTTAATTTTCACTTTGCCGGGTAGGCGGTATATAGCAAAATCCGCATCCAGACTGAGGATAGATTTAATGCCGGTTTTTTCTGCGGCATTGACCAGCGTCGCGTCCGCAAAATCCATCGGCCGGTCGGCGTATTTTTTGGTCAGCTCGATAATGCGGGGAATATCCTGGGGCCGCGCATCCCAAAGAATTAGGCCTTCCACCATAACCCATTCTAAAAAATTAATTTGCGCTTTAATATTAAAATCAAGCATGTGCAGAACTTCAGTGAGCACGGCGGTTGTGCTGACGAATTTACAGGCTTTTTTTGCGATAAAGTTTTTTACTTTTTCATGCTGTTTATCATCCCGGTCAAACAGGGCGATTAACGGTCCGGCGTCAACGAGCGCCATATTTGGCATAAAGTTTCCTCTTGAGAAGTTTCTTATAATTGCCAGAAAGATTACCGTTGCCGCTGCCGTACTTGCCGAAATAAGCGGCGCCAAGCGTGTAAGAATCAGTCTCTTCTCTGGCAAAGAAATTTGCCAACGCCTCACGAATTAAGTCAGATTTAGACTTGTGATTAGCGCGCGAAAAAACCTCAAGTTTATGCTCAATTTCGTCAGTTAAACGGACAGTAGTCATTTTCACTCCTTTTGTAATACAAATTGTAATACAGATTATTTATTTGGTCAAGGATTTTGAATATAATTCATTCGGTTCGGCAAAATATACAAAACCGCCGGATTGCCGTATACTATGAGATCTATGGCCAATGACGTTAAAGAGCTTGCCGATATTGCGCGAAAAATCCGCCGCTTAATTATAGAAATGTTGGCTGAAGCCGGCTCGGGACACCCGGGCGGTTCGCTCTCGGCGGCCGATATTATCGCCGCGCTGTATTTCTCCAAGATGCGCCACAATCCCCGCGATCCGCAGTGGCTGGAGCGCGACCGGTTTATCCTGTCCAAAGGCCACGCGGCTCCGGCGCTCTACGCGGCGTTGATGCTTTCCGGCTACCTTGACGAAAATACGAAACTCACACTGCGCAAAACCGGCTCCCCGTTGCAAGGGCACCCCGACATGCGCAAGGTTTCCGGCGTGGAAATTTCCACCGGCTCGCTGGGGCAGGGCATCTCCGTGGCGGTCGGCATGGCTCTGGCCGCCAAAATGGACAAACTGAACAGCCGCATCTATTGCCTGACCGGCGACGGAGAATGTCAGGAAGGCCAGGTCTGGGAAGCGGCTATGGCGGCGGCGCATTATAAGCTCGACAATCTGACGGTCATTACCGACCGCAACCATTTGCAAATCGACGGAGACACCGAGCAGGTCATGGCTATTGAACCGCTGGCCGACAAATGGCGCGCGTTTGGTTTCGAGGCGCTGGAGATTGACGGCCACGATATTTCGCAAATTCTCGCCGCGCTGGATAGAGCGGACACGATCAAGGGCAAGCCGGTGTACATTTTGGCGAACACGGTCAAGGGCAAAGGCGTGTCTTTTATGGAAAACAAAGTCAACTATCACGGCGTCGCGCCGACCAGGGAAGAGGCGGTCAAAGCGCTGGCCGAATTGGCCTAATGGTCAATGTAGCCCAGATCGGTATCGGGCGCTGGGGTAAAAATCTCCTGCGCAATCACTACCAGCTTGGCTCGCTAAAATTGGCCTGCGATCTCGACCAAAATAATATTGACACGGCGCTTAAACTCTATCCCGATCTGAAAATCACCAAAAATATTGCTGACGTTTTACAAAACCCCGACATTGACGCGGTGGTTATTGCCACGCCAGCCTCGACGCATTTTGCGCTGGGTAAAAAAGTTTTAGAGGCCGGCAAACATGTCTATATAGAAAAACCGATAGTTCTGCAACAGCAGGATTTGCAGGATTTGATGGATTTAGCCGCGGCAAAAAACAAAATTTTAATGGAAGGCCATCTATTACTGTATCACGGCGCGGTCAACCGGATGCGTCAGGCTGTGCGGGACGGCTTGATCGGCGAGGCGCAGCAGGTGTATTGCCGGCGGACGGGTTTAGGCGCGATTCGTTTTGAAAGCAATGTGCTCTGGGATCTGGGCACGCATGATATTTCTGTCGTGTACTACCTGCTGGACGAACATCCGGAGATTGTCAGCGCGCAGGCCGCGCAATTCTATCCGCAAAAAACCGCTGAAGTCGTATTCACGATAATTAAATTTGCGTCTGGTAAAATTGCCCATATTCACAATAGCTGGCTCGACCCGCACAAGGAACGTCAGGCTGTCGTTGTCGGAAGCAAAGGCATGCTTATCATGGACGAATTGGCCGCGGACGGTAAAGTAAAGTTTGTCAAAAAGCGCATCGCGTATGACCCGGATAAAAAATTTGAGCATGAGCGTTATGCGTATATAGATGAAGGCGTGGAAGTTCTAAACTGTCCTGAAATCGAGCCTCTGCGCGAGGAGTGCCTGCATTTTTTGCAATGTTGCGAGACAGGCGCGCTTCCCCGCAGCGGCGGCGCCAACAGCATGCGGGCGCTCAAAACTCTGCTGGCCGCCCAGCAGTCGCTGGAGCGTAACGGCGAGCCGGTAAAATACCAGCGCTAAAATCAGTTCGGGCACGGTTTATAATTTGCGGGCGGAAACACCTGTCCGGCGAAGTAGGCCATTAGTAATGGCATATATATGCCATTACTAATGGCCTATTATTGAAAAACATGCTATAATTTCTATATGCAACTGGCGGATTTACGTGAAGTTATTCGGACGCAGAAGGCGCAGGCTGGTAAACAGACAGCAGAACTGCCGCGGGATATTTTGCCGGATCTGCCGGACATCCAAGCCTATGCTCTGATTGTTACCGGTATTCGCCGTTGCGGTAAAAGCACGCTCCTGCGGCAGTTTGCGCGCCGATTGCGGAGCAAGTTTTTTTATCTAAATTTTGATGACCTGCGTCTGGCGGATTTTACGGCGCGGGATTTTCCGCTGCTGGATAGTTTGATTTTGGAGTCCGGCGTTAAGACACTGCTGCTGGATGAAATTCAAATGGCCCCGCGCTGGGAAGCCTACGCGCGGCAAAAACTGGACGAGGGTTTTCAGGTGCTGCTGACCGGCTCCAATGCCGCTTTGCTCAGCCGCGAGCTCGGCACAAAATTGACCGGCCGGCATATTACCAAAGAATTGTTTCCGTTTTCTTACCGAGAGTTTTTGCGCTTTGCCGGACGCCAGGCCGGGGTAAAGTCACTGGATCAGTATTTGCAAGACGGCGGTTTCCCCGAATATCTAAAAACTAAAAGACTGGAAGTTTTAAACCAGCTGCAGCAAGATATTTTGTACCGTGATATAGCGGTGCGTTACGGACTACGGGATGTGGCTTCTCTGAAGCGGCTTTTTGTTTATCTGGTCTCCAACGCGGCGCATTTGATTTCCCCCAGCAAATTGACCGGCGTGATCGGCCTGCGCTCGCACACCACGGTGCTGGAATACCTGTCTTATTTTGAAGAAGCTTATCTGCTGCAATTGGTGCCGCGTTTTGCCTGGTCGGTGAAAAAGCAAAATCTGGCGCCCAAAAAATTGTATGTCAGTGACACCGGTTTGCTGCGCTCTGTTTCCATTTCATTTACCCCCGATTTGGGCGGCCTGCTGGAAAATTTTGTCTTTAATGAACTGCGGCGGCGGACACGGGATATTTTTTATTTTGCGGACAAAACTGGCGAATGTGATTTTATTGTCGAGCCGCATGGCGGCAATCCGCTGTGCCTGCAGGTCTGTCTGGAATTAACTCTGGACAACCGCGACCGCGAGATCGACGGTCTGCTGTCCGCGCTGAATTTTTTTAAGAGCCAGCGGGGCTGGATTATTACCAGAAACACCAGAGATGCGATTGTGCTTGCCGGCCGCCGGATCGAAGTTATACCCGCCTGGGATAAACGCTTTTTGGCGTTGCTATCTAATTCACTTAAGTAGGCCATTAGTAATGGCATATATATGCCATTACTAATGGCCTACTTGTGCTTGTTGAACAGTTTGCACCAAACATTGTTAAAACCTTTTTCCTGCCTTATACTATCCCAATGCCAAATATTCCTCTGGTCAATGTCAAAGTCCAGTTCGCGCAAATCCAGACTGAAGCGGAAAAGCAAGTCCTGGAGATTTTGCGTGCCGGCGCGTACATACTTGGCCAGCACAACAGAGCCTTTGAGACCGAGCTGGCGGAATATGTTGGTGCGAAATACACTGTGCCGGTCAAGTCCGGCACGGACGCGCTTCTGGTCGCTTTGCGCGCGGCGGGCATACAGGCAGGCGATGAGGTCATCACCACGCCGTTTACTTTTATTGCGACCGCCGAGGCGGTGCGTTACCTGGGCGCGACGCCGGTTTTTGTAGATATTGAGCCGGAGTCTTATTGTATCGACGTCAGTCAGATTGAGAAAAAAATCACGCCGAAAACCAAAGCGATTTTGCCCGTGCATCTTTTCGGCCATTCTGTTGATGTTGAGGCCATCGAGACGATTGCGCAGGAACACAATTTGCTGGTTATCGGCGACGCCTGCCAGTCTATCGGCACGGAATACAAAGGCCGGCCGATCGGCGGTTTGTTTACGGCGGAGTGTTACAGTTTTTACCCGACCAAAAATCTGGGCGGCTGCGGTGAAGGCGGCGCGGTTACGACCAACGATCCGGAAATTGCCGATAAAGTACGCATCTTGCGCGCGCACGGCATGCGTGAAACCTACAAGCACGAGACTATCGGCTACAATATGCGCCTCGACGAAATACAATGCTGTATTCTGCGGCTCAAATTGCAGAAGTTAGCCGCCTGGACAAAACGCCGTCAGGAAATCGCCAAAATTTATGACGCGGCTTTTCAGGACGTGGCGGGACTTAAAACTCCGCCGGTGAAAAATTACAGCAATCATATTTATCATCAATACGTTTTACTGGCGGACAAGCGCGAGGCCGTGCAAAAATATCTCCAAGCCAACGGTGTGGGCACGGCCGTGCATTATCCACTGCCGCTCAATCTGCAGGCCGCATTTGCGGATTTGCATTTGCCCGCCGGTTCTTTTCCGGTCGCGGAGAGCGTGGCTAAAAAGATTTTCTCCATACCGGTGTATCCGGAATTGACTGACGCGGAAATCGCCTATGTCATTGAAAAAGTTCGGGAAGGAGCTCAGCTCTAATGGTCGAGAAAGCCGCAACTAGAGACGCCTACGGCAAAGTTTTAGTCGAATTGGGCAAAGAAAATCCTAACATCGTGGTGCTGGACGCCGACCTTTCCGGCTCGACGCGCACCGGCTGGTTTGCCAAAGAGTTTCCAGAGCGGTTTTTCAACGCCGGCATTGCCGAGCAAAACATGATCGGTCTGGCGGCAGGTCTGGCAGTGTCCGGCAAGATCGCTTTTGCCAGCAGTTTTGCCATGTTTGCGACGGGGCGTTGCTGGGAACAGATCCGCAATACGGTTGGTTATCCTCGGCTCAATGTCAAAATCGTGGCCAGTCACGCCGGTGTGACGGTCGGTGAAGACGGCGCGACGCATCAGGCGGTCGAGGATATCGCGCTCATGCGTTCTTGTTACAATCTGCGCGTGATCGTGCCGGCTGATGCCGAGGAGACCAAAATGGTTATCCGGCAGGTGGCCGCAAGCGAAGGGCCTTTTTATGTGCGTTTGAGCCGTTCAGCGACGCCCGCTTTTTACGCGCCAGGCAAATGTGATTTTCGTTTGGGCAAAGGCTCGATTATCCGCGAGGGCCAGGACGCGGCGATCGTGGCTTGCGGCATTATGGTTTACGAGGCGGACAAGGCCTGCGACCTGCTGGCCAGGGAAGGCATTTCAGCGCGCCTGATAAACATGGCTTCCGTTTGGCCGATAGACAAAGACTTGCTGGCGGAGACAGCTAAAAAATTCGGCAAAATTGTCACCTGTGAAGAGCATAGCGTAATCGGGGGCTTAGGCTCGGCGGTGGCGGAGAGCGTTGCGGCGGAGTGCCCCTGCCAAATAAAAATTTTGGGTGTCAGCAAGCCCTGTCAATCCGGCTCACCGGATGAATTAATGAAGTATCATGGTTTGACCGCTGAAGATATTGCCCGCGCTGTAAAACAAATAGTGGCATGATCCGCACGGAAAAGCTCTACAAACTTTACGGCAGCAACGCGGTGCTCAACAATATCAATTTGCAAATCGGCAAAAGCGAGTTTGTTTTTTTGATCGGGCCTAACGGCGCTGGCAAGTCTACCTTATTCAAAACAATTTACCGCGCGGAATTGCCGACCCGCGGCGATGTTTTGGTCGACGACCTCTCGGTGCCCAGTCTGCGCCGCTGGCAGATTCCGGTTTTGCGCCAGCGCATCGGCGTGATTTTTCAGGACTATAAATTATTGAAGTATAAAACTGTTTACGAAAACGTGGCTTATGTTATGGAAGTGCTGGACAAGCCGCTGGAGAAAATCAGAAAACAAGTGCCGCAGGTGCTGGACCTGGTCGGACTTTTGCGCAAAAAAGACTGCAAACCGGCCGAGCTGTCCGGCGGTGAACAGCAAAAGGTCAGCATTGCCCGCGCGCTGGTCAATAATCCGCGCATTTTGCTGGCCGACGAGCCGACCGGCAATCTCGACCCGGACACTTCGTGGGAAATCATGCGGCTGCTGGATTTGATCAATGAACAGCGCAAAACCACTGTCGTGGTAGCCACGCATGACCGCAATGTAGTGGACACCATGCGCAAGCGCGTGATCAAAATGTCCGCCGGCCGCATCGTGGAAGACAATATGCTGGGGAAATATACCGATGCTTAGGCGGTTGGGTTATTTTGGCCGCGAAGCCTGGCAAAGCATCACGCGCGGCGGATTGATGTCGCTGCTGGCGGCGAGCACTATCGCGCTGGCGATGTTTGTTCTCGGGATTTTTTTGCTGGTCTTTTTTAATTTTTACAATCTGCTTGGCGCGCTGAATTCGCGGCTGGACATTATGGCCTACGCCAGGTCCTCCGTTACCGGCAACGATTTGGATCTGCTGAATATGACAATTTCCAGCTTGAACGGCGTGAAAAAAGTGCAGTTCATTCCCAAAGAAACCGCCTGGAGACAATTCAAAGAGTCGCATGCCAATCTGCAGTTAGACGATTTTCTGGAAGACAATCCGCTGCCCAATTCTTTCAAAGTGGAAGTGCGCGATTTGTCTTATATCAATCTGGTTGCCAACAAATTGCGCGCGCTGGACAACATCGAGGACGTGAGTTACGGCGGTGAGCTGGCCGAACGGCTGGCTCTGCTGATCAAAGTGCTGACCACCGGCGGCGCGATCGTGATTCTGGTGCTGATCGCTTCGACACTGATGATTGTAGTCAATACTATCCGCCTGACTGTTGTCGCGCGCGAGAACGAAATCGATATCATGTCGCTGGTCGGCGCCTCGCGCAGTTTTATCAAGTATCCGTTCATTGTCGAAGGGATGCTGATCGGTCTGCTTGGCTCGCTGGCGGCTATCGGCAGTTTGAAAGCCGGTTACGGAGCGGCCCTTCTGCAAATGGAAAGAATTATGCCGTTCGTGCCGGTAAATTTAAAAACCGCGGAAGTTAATCTGGTTTTTTTGCTTTTGCTGGCCGCCGGAGTTTTTCTGGGCTGGCTGGGCGGCTACGTGTCGGTGTCGCGTTCACTGAAGGCGGAATAATTCTTAAATGAAAAACTGAAATAGTGTATACTTAAATTAATTTAGGTGAACAGGAGTTTCTATGCTGGATTTCATGCGAAAATACGCGGACAAAATAATTTGGCTGATCGTGCTGGCTTTTGTGCTGTCGATTGGCGTGGTGAGCTGCACCGGCCGGCGGCGCGGCGCGACAGCGAACACTCCGCAGCAAGCGCGCAATGCCAACGCGCTGGCGACTATCAACGGCCAGGACATTGACGCTAGACTTTTCCTGCGCATGTACAATGGCGGCATTGCGGGTTTTCGCAGCGCCGGTCAGAGCGATATGCTCGACCCTAAAATCGACGCGTATGTCGGCTACATGGCGTTGATGCAGACGCTGGATGCCGGTAAAAGACTGGACTATGCCAAACGTTTAAAAATCAAAGTCAGCCGCGGCGAGATCAATCAGCAGATCGAAGCTATAAAGAACGCTTATCAGCTCAAAGACAATGACGACTTCAACAAATTATTGGAGGCAAACGGCCTCAAATTGAAAGATCTGAAACAGGAAATTCGCCAGCAGCTGACGCTGGCCAAAATCGATGACAGTATCAAACGCTCTGTAGTTGTGTCCGACAAGGATGTGCAAAATCAATACAAGAGAGTCCGCGCGCGGCACATCTTGATTGCTTTCAACCGTTCAGGCTGGACGGACAAGACGGATGCGGAGCGCGAAAAACTCGCGCGCGATCTGGCCGCCGAGGTTTATGACCAATTAATGACCGGCCGGGATTTTGCGGAGCTGGCGCGGGAATATTCCGATGACACCGGCAGCGCGGCGCGCGGCGGCGAGCTAGGCTGGTTTGGCGTGAATACGATGGTGCCGGAATTTGAAGATGTGGCTTTCAATCTCGAAAAAGACCAGATCAGCAAGCCATTCCAAACGCAGTTTGGCTATCATATCGTGCAAACCGAGGAGATCGACCAGCAGGAAATCCCGCTCGACGTGGATGAGAAAGAACTGCAGCAGCAGCTGCTCGAGCAGAAACAGCAGCTGGCCTTACAGCGTTTTTATAATAGACTGCAGACCGAATACAAGACAGAAATTTTTTACCCACCGTTTCAGGCCTATGATTTTAAAATGCAGGGTGAGCTGGACAAAGCGTTAAATCTTTACCGGCAAATTGGCGCGCAAAATCCGCAGTCACCGGTGCCCTATCTTTTCACCGCGGAGATTTACGAGCTGCAGCAAAAATACGCCGAAGCGCAGGCTGAATACGACCGCGCGTTCTTGATCCAGAAATTAAATCCTGGTTTGAAAATCCCGTACATTCATTTTTATCAGGCCGGACTGTACGCCAAACAAAAGAAAAACGCGCAGGCTGTTAAGGAACTGCAGCTGGCGGAAGCTCTGGTTTCGGACAATACGCAGATTCTGGAACGGATAAAGGATCAATATACGGAACTGAAATCACCGGCCAACGCGAATAAAGTCGATTTGAAAATCAAGGCCTTGCAGCGCGTCAGGACCGCGCCGACGGCTGATGAAGCGGTAGAGTTTGATTAGGTGTTATAATAAATTTTGATGCGCAAAATTTTTGTAACATTTTGTCTGCTGTTGAGCGTTGCTGTTTCCGCAGAACCCCGCGCCAATCCTGCCGCGGCTGAAACCCGCGCGAAACCTGCCGCGGCTGAAACCCGCGCCCTTTGGGTGACTCGTTTTGAGTTAGTTGACACGCCGAATATTCCGGCGCTGGTCAAACGCGCGGCGGAGGCTAATTTCAACACTTTGTTTGTACAGGTTTGCGGCCGCGGCACGGCTTTTTATAATTCCAAAATCCTGCCGAAAGACACGCAGGTCAGCCATGATGCGCTGGCTCTGATCTTGGCCGAGGCTCAAAAATATAAAATCAGCGTGCATGCCTGGATCAACACATTATATGTTTGGTCTGACCTGGAGCCGCCGGTGTCGCCGGAGCATGTGGTCAATAAACATCCTGAATGGATTATGTCCCTGCGCGGTGACCAGCGCAATAAATATCTCGATCCGGCCATACCGGAAGCGCGCGAGTATATCAAGTCGATTTATTTGGAAGTGGCGCGCAATTACGCGGTTGACGGTGTGCATCTCGACTATGTGCGTTACCCTGGCGCCGGCGCTGGTTTTACCGCGTATTCACGGCAGACTTTTGAACGGCTGTACGGCGTTGATCCGCTGGCCTTGTATCAAAACAAAGAAATCGCG
>JAITIE010000081.1 GCA_031279615.1 Candidatus Margulisiibacteriota bacterium
CCGCGCATTTCAGACACTCCGCCCTGAGTTCCTCGTATTCGGACATGGAATTATTTTAACAAATCGCCGCTGAAAAGCCTATCTTAAAAAATCCTCCGGCGTCCAAACTACTGCCCCGCTGTGGTCATCTTGATAATGTAAACCAAAGCGCAATAACTCGGCCGGTTATCGAACGGCGTGTTTGAACCGGTGTCGCCCACGGAACCGGAAACAGTATGAGCGTGGCTTCCGCTGACAGTACTGGTCAAGCTTGCCGCTGGTCAAAAAAACATTTCACTGCTAAAATCAGCACCTCCTTTTGTCAAAAATTGGCTTAGGTTTGGGGGCGCCGAAAAGCAAATGTCTGTTATTGCAATCATTAACCAAAAAGGCGGTTGCGGCAAAACCACCACCACGATCAATTTGGCCGCAGCGCTGGCGCAAAAAAAACAAAAAACTTTGATCATCGATTTTGATCCGCAGGGACACAGTTCGCTGGGACTCGGCGTCAATGAACAAAAGCTTAGCCGCACCATCAGCGATGTGTTGCTCAAAGACGAGCCGCCGCAAAACGCTTTGCTGAATATTAAAGAAAACCTTGACCTGCTGCCGTCCAACATTGCCCTTACCGCGCTGGAGCAAAAGCTGGCCAGCGTGACCGGCCGTGAATATTATCTGCGCAAGATGCTGGCGGGCTTTGGCCAAAATTATCAAACGGTCATTATTGACTGTCCGCCGCATCTGGGGCTTTTGAGCGTGAACGCGCTGCTGGCCGCGGACAAAGTGCTGGTGCCGGTCGAGCCAAGTAAATTTGGTCTGGACGGACTGCAAAAACTGGTGGAAACAATTCAAATGCTCTGCCAAAAAACCAAACATACTCTGGACATCAAATACCTGCTTTCCCTGTACGAACCGGATTCGGATTTCGCGCAAACTTTTGCCAAAAGATTTAAACGCGACTACGGCGCGGCGCTGCTGCACACCAAGATCAACCGCGACAGCGTGATCCGCGAGGCCGCGCAAGCCGGTCTGCCGGTAATGGATTTTCAGCCACGCTCTCTGGCTTATCTTGATTATTTGGCTCTAGCCAACGAAATTATTATCTGGCAAAATCAGGAGATTTTGGAAAATGTTTTTAACAATCCACCGGCTCAGCCGCCACAAACCGCGCTCGGCGTCTGCTTCGCAATTCAAAACAGCGACGCGCAGGCGGTCAACATTGCTGGCGATTTTAACAATTGGACGCCGGAAGCCGCGCCATTGATTAAACTCGAGCAAAAAGGCATTTGGTACACTTTCTTGCCACTCCAAGCCGGACGTTACAATTATCAATTTGTGATTGACGGCAAGCACCAGCCCGACCCGCGCAATCCGGCGGCGGCAATTTCGCCATTTGGCGCGCGGCAGTCAGTGGTAGAGGTTAAGCTGTAAATCTTCCGACAAAATTTCCTCGCAATTGGCGTGGTTTTGTTTCAAGCCTTGACAAAATCATTTTTTCGCAATACAATAGCTGAATGAATGTTCAATTATTCAATCATACCAATGACACCACGTGCGACTGCTGTGTCATTCATAAGCAGTTAGTCAATAAAGCGCGCCGGTTAATGCCGGAGGAAAACTCGCTGCTGGAGCTGGCCGATCTGCTCAGAATATTCGGCGACTCGACGCGTGTCAGGATCATCAGCGCTTTGCTGCACGCCGAGTTGTGCGTCTGCGACATCGCCGTGCTGCTCGGCATGACCAAATCGGCGATCTCGCATCAATTAAGAGCCTTGCGCCAGACCAAACTGGTCAAGCGCCGCAAAGCGGGCAAGATAGTTTACTACTCCCTGGACGATGAGCACGTCAGCAGTATTTTCAAGCTGGGACTGGCGCACGTCCGCGAAAGGAAATAATTATGTGTGAAGCTTGCGCTTGCGGCGCGGAAAAACATGCGGCCAAACCAAGGACCGCCGGATTGAAATACCTCTGCCTCTTTAGCGGCGCGGTATTTTTTCTAGCCGGTTTATTTTTAAAATTGGACAATACCGCGCGGCTGCTGGTGTTTCTGGCCAGCTACATTTTGATCGGCGGAGAAGTCGTCTGGCAGGCCGTCAAAAACATTTCGCGCGGCCAGGTTTTCGATGAAAATTTTTTGATGAGTCTGGCCAGCGCCGGAGCTTTTGCCATCGGCGAGTATCCCGAAGCCGTGGCGGTTATGCTTTTTTACCAGATTGGCGAGAATTTTCAGGAGCGGGCGGTCGCGCGGTCGCGAAAGGCTATTAGCGCGCTCATGGATATCCGGCCGGATTTTGCCGTGCTGCTCAGCGGGAAAAAGGTTGATCCGGCTGACGTGCAGGTCGGCGCAACTATCCTTGTCCGTCCAGGCGAAAAAATCCCGTTGGACGGCACAGTCATAGAAGGAGCTTCCGCGCTGGACCTGACCGCGCTCACTGGCGAGTCTCTGCCTCGCGAGGTGTCCGCCGGCAGCGAAGTTTTATCCGGCTCAATCAATCAAAACGGCCTGCTGACCATCCGAGTGGACAAAGTTTTCGGCGAATCCACGGTCAGTAAAATTCTGCGTCTGGTGGAAAACGCCGAGCAGAAAAAAGCGCCGGTGGAAAATTTCATCACCAAATTTGCGCGTTATTACACGCCGACGGTGGTCGGAGCCGCCGCTCTGCTGGCCGTGCTGCCGCCGCTGCTGATTAGCAACGCGGTGTTCACGGACTGGCTGTACCGCGCGTTGACTTTTTTGGTTGTGTCCTGCCCCTGCGCGCTGGTCGTTTCTATACCGCTGTCCTTTTTTGCCGGCATCGGCGCGGCTTCACAGCATGGCATTTTAGTCAAAGGCAGCAATTATCTCGACGCGCTCAATGACGCCGCGACCGTGGTGTTCGATAAAACCGGCACTTTGACCAGAGGAGTTTTTTCCGTAACGCAGGTCCTGCCGGCGGAAAACTGGACGAGAGAAAAACTGCTGGAAACCGCCGCCCACGCCGAGCTGTACTCCAATCATCCGCTCGCCGTTTCGATACGCCGGGCCTACGGGAAAGAACCGGACCGCGCCCGCGTGACACAGCACACGGAAATCGCCGGTCAGGGACTCAAAATAAAACTGGACGGCAAAACCGTGCTGGCCGGCAACGCCAAAATGTTCGCGCGGGAAAACGGCTTGCTTCCAGACAGCGCCTTTTCCAGTCCTCCGGACGGCACGGTTATCTATCTGGCTGTAGACCAAAAATTTGCCGGCGCCATAGTCATCGCCGACACAATAAAGCCGGACAGCAAACAGGCTGTCACGGAATTGCACAAACTCGGCAAAAATATCGCGCTGCTCACTGGCGACAATCAAAGCGTCGCGCGGAAAACTGCCGCCGCGCTCGGCATAACCAAAGTTTACGCGGAGCTGCTGCCGCAGGAAAAAGTCGAGCGGCTGGAAGCATTGTCCCAAAGCGGCGGCAAAATTATTTTTGTCGGCGACGGCATCAACGACGCGCCGGTGCTGGCCGCCAGCGATGTGGGCGTGGCGATGGGCGGTGTCGGTTCGGACGCGGCTATCGAAGCGGCGGATATTGTGTTAATGACCGATGAGCCGTCCAAACTGTCCGCGGCCATGCGGATCGCGCGGGTCACGCGGCGCATTGTCTGGCAAAATATTATTTTCGCGCTGGGCATCAAAGCGGCGATTTTATTATTGAGCGCGCTAGGACTGGCCGGCATGTGGTTCGCGGTTTTCGGCGACGTCGGCGTCTGTTTTCTGGCAATCCTGAACGCGCTGCGCATCATGCTCGTAAAACCTGCCCAAAAATCCCGGCCTGTGCTATAATCCCCGCGCTTTTCGGGGCAAAAATCTTAACTAAATCAAAGGAGTAAAATTATGTGCCAGGCAACAACAATAATAGGGATTAAAGGCCGCGAGGTGCTGGACAGCCGCGGCAATCCGACGGTGGAAGTCGAAGTTCTCCTGGCCAGCGGCGCTTTAGGCCGCGCCATAGTTCCGTCCGGAGCGTCGACTGGCTCGCGCGAGGCTCTGGAACTGCGCGACGGCGATAAAAAACGCTATCTGGGCAAAGGCGTGCAAAAAGCTGTCCATAATGTCAACACGCTCATCGCCAAAAAAGTGGTCGGCCTGGACGCGCTGGATCAATTAACCGTCGACCGGACTATGCTCAAACTGGACGGCACGCCTTTCAAGAAAAAACTGGGCGCCAACGCGATACTCGGCGTTTCGCTGGCCACGGCCAGGGCTGCCGCCGCCGCGCTGGATGTGCCGCTGTACCGCTATCTGGGCGGCACTTACACCAATGAACTGCCGGTGCCGATGATGAATATCATTAACGGCGGCGCGCACGCGGACAACAATATTGATTTTCAGGAATTCATGATCGTGCCGGCCGGCGCCAGCTCTTTTAAAGAAGGCCTGCGTATCGGCGTGGAAGTTTTTCATCATTTGAAAAAAGTGCTGAAAAATCAGGGACTGAACACCGCGGTCGGCGATGAAGGTGGTTTTGCGCCGAATCTGAAATCCAATGAAGAAGCGCTGCGCGTGATCATTGAGGCGATCCAAGCCGCCGGTTATAAGCCCGGCAAAGATGTTTTCCTCGCGCTGGATGTGGCTTCCAGCGAATTTTACGACACCAAGAAAAAGAAATACGCGCTGGAAAGCGAAAACAAAGAGCTGACTTCTGAGCAGTTTGCCCAGTATCTCGGCCGTCTGGTGGATATTTATCCGATCATATCTATAGAAGACGGCATGGCCGAGGGCGATTGGGACGGCTGGAAATACCTGACCAACAAATTGGGCGGCCGGATCCAGCTGGTCGGCGACGACCTTTTTGTGACCAATGTAAAAATTTTGGCCGAGGGCATTAAAAAAGGCATCGCTAATTCTATTCTCATCAAGGTCAATCAAATCGGCTCTTTGAGCGAAACTTTCGCGGCTGTGCAAATGGCGCAAAAGGCCGGTTACACCGCGGTCATCTCGCACCGCTCCGGCGAATCGGAAGACTCGACGATTGCCGACATCGCCGTGGCGCTCAATGCCGGCCAGATCAAAACCGGCTCGGCTTCGCGCACCGACCGCATCGCCAAATACAATCAACTGCTGCGCATCGAGGAAGAGCTGGGCGCCAACGCGGTGTATAACGGAATTAAGTCTTTTAAAAATATTTAGGCCAGCGCCAGAATTGTGCTATAATATAATTATACTAGAAATTATACCTATAATTTGAGGAGCAGTTTGTGCTGATCAGGCCTATCTCGAAATGCCAGAATAATTTTAACGAAGTGGCAGAATTGTGCCGCAGTGAACATTCACCTGTATATATCACGAAAAACGGCTATGAGGATTTGGTCTTAATGAGCATGAAAGATTACGCGCAAAATCTGGCGCGGCTGGAGCTTTACGACAAATTGGCCGCCGCGCAGGCGCAGATCAATTCTGGCGTTCCGTTAATCGATCACGATGATTTGTTCGCCGAGTTGCGCGGCAAACTCAAAAAACAATAATGAAAAAAATCCACAAAATAAAATACACTCCTCTGGCCAGAGAGGATTTGCTAAAGATATTTAGCTATGTGTCCGGCGATCTGTCCGCTCCGCAGAGCGCGTTTAAATTACTAAATAATATTGAAACAGCCGTCCGGCGTTTGCAAGAACATCCTTACAGCGCGCCGGAGGCTAACGACAGATATTTAACCGAACAGAGTTATCGAAACCTGGTTTGCAAGAAATATCTGATTTTCTATAAAGTTAACGCCAAAAAACATTTGGTCGAAATTCACAGAATTGTTTACGGCAAAAGAAATTTGAACTGGTTGTTTTGAGGCGGGCTTCAATACCCGCGGGCAATGCGGTTTTTTCTGTCAACCGGAATAATTCCATGTTAAAATAACGGCATGAACATAATCCTGATCGGATTCATGGGCAGCGGCAAAACTTCCACCGGCCGTATTTTGGCCAAACAACTCGGTTATAAATTCCTCGACACCGACCAGATCATCGAGCAGAAAAACGGCCTGACTTGCGCTAAAATTTTCGCGCAGCGCGGCGAGGAGTTTTTCCGCAAACAGGAGACCGCGACGCTTAAAGAACTGCACGGTTTGGACGGCGCGGTCATCGCCACAGGCGGCGGCATTGTCCTGTCCGCAGACAACCGGAATTTTTTGCAAAATCTCGGCGCAACAGTTTATCTGAAAACCGAGCCGGCTGAGATATTGAAGCGCGTGGAAAACGACACGTCGCGGCCATTGCTGTCTCAAGAAAATAAATTAGCGGAAATTCAAAATCTGCTGGCCACGCGGCAGCCATTGTATCTGGCCACGGCGCAGTGTATTATCGCCACCCAGACCGGCCAGCCGGAAAAAGCCGCCGCCGCGATCTGTAAAATCTTGAAACTGGAGCCGCCATGCCAGCCGTAGAAGTAAAATTAGCCCAGCGTTCCTATACCGTGCAGATCGGCGCGGGGCTGCTGGCTAAAAGCTGTCAGCTTTTGAGCGAATTGGACTTGCACGGCAAAGTTTTAATCGTCAGCAACAAAAAAGTTTTCGGCCTGTACGGCAGACAGCTGCAGGCTAATTTAGCAAAACATTACAGCGTGCACGTGTATCTAATCGGCGACGGCGAGAAATACAAATCTTTTGGCGCCTTGCAAAAAGTTTTGCGTTTTTTAATTCAAAATAAATTTGAGCGCAGTGACACTATCGCGGCGCTGGGCGGCGGTGTGGTCGGCGACCTGGCTGGTTTTGCGGCGGCCGTCTATCTGCGCGGGATAAATTTTGTACAGCTGCCCACTACCCTGCTCGCGCAGGTCGACTCCAGCGTCGGCGGCAAAACCGCCATCAACGACCCGCTGGGCAAAAATCTGATCGGCACTTTTTATCAGCCGCGGCTGGTCATCGCTGACACCAAAACTTTGCAGTCCCTGCCCGCGCGGGAATTGCGCTGTGGGCTGGGCGAGATCGTCAAATACGGCCTGATCGCCGCGCCGCGCCTCTTGACCGCGCTGGGTCAAAAAGCAGATATTACCGCCGCTTTGCTCGCCCAATGCCATGCCAATCTGCTAGCGCAGTGCTGCCGCATCAAGGCCAAAATAGTCAGCGCTGACGAGCATGAAAATAATCTGCGCGCGATTTTGAATTTCGGCCACACCATCGGCCACGCTCTGGAAACAATTTCGCATTACCGCATCAGCCACGGTGAAGCCGTCGCTCTGGGCGCGCTCGGCGCGGCGCATATTTCCATAATGCGCGGCTACCTCCCCTGGCAAACCCTGGACAAACTGCAAAAACTTTTTCTCAAGCTGGGACTGCCCGCGCACAGCCGCCGCCGCCTCAACCCTGACCGGATTTACCGCATCATGCAGAGCGACAAAAAAGTCGCGGACAGCCGTCTGCGCATGGTTTTGCTCAAAGCTATAGGCAAACCGGTTGTCTGTCCGGTAGAATACGCGGAAATAGTCCGAGCTTTGGCGATTATTTAAGAGCGGTCATTTCGGCTCCGCTCAATGACCGTCGTGGTGAACAATAAGGAGTAAACAATGAAAATTTTGGTCATGCACGGGCCGAATCTCAATCTGCTGGGCAGCCGTGAGAAAAAAATTTACGGCCGGACTACGCTGGCGGCCATTAACAGCGAACTGGCGGCTATCGCCAAGAAAAATAAAATCGCCGTTGAATTTTTCCAGTCCAATATCGAAGGCGAGCTGGTCGGCAAAATTCAGGACAGCCGCGGAAAAATTGACTATATCATTCTCAACGCGGGCGCTTATACGCATTACAGTATCGCGCTGCGGGACGCGATCAGCGGCGTCAAGGCCAAAGTCATCGAAGTGCATCTCTCCAATATTCACGCGCGGGAAAAATTCCGCCAGGAGTCCGTCATCGCGCCGGTCTGCCTCGGTCAAATCGCCGGTTTCGGCAAAGACTCTTACCGTCTGGCGCTGGAATATATTTTAGGACGATGAACCGCCTGCAGGCCATCCGGCAAGCGCAAAAAATCACGGACAGCGTTTTTGCGGAAATCCGCCAGTCTATCCGCGCGGGACTGACCGAAAAACAGGTGGCGGCCAAAATCCGCCGGCTGATCGTCCAGCGCGGCGGCGACCGGCGGCTGGCTTTCCCGCCAATCGTCTGCTCGGGCAAACGCACCGCGTTGTTTCACGGCCCGGCCTCTAAAAAGAAAATTCGGAAAAACGACATTGTTTATATCGACATGGGCGCGCGTTACCGCGGCTACTGCGCCGACCTCACGCGCACTTTTTTCTTAGGCCAGCCTGACCGCAAACTACAAAAAATTTACAAAATAGTTTTGGCCGCGCAGAAAAAACAGATCCGTCTGGTCAAAGCTGGCGCGCGCGTCGCGGACATCGACCAAAAAGGCCGCGCTTTCTTGAAAAAACACAGATTAGCAAAATATTTTACACACAGCACCGGCCACGGCGTGGGTTTAAAAATCCATCAGCGGCCGCGTATCTCCTATAAATCTAAAGAAACCTTAAAAGCCGGACAAGTCATCACCATCGAGCCGGG
>JAITIE010000110.1 GCA_031279615.1 Candidatus Margulisiibacteriota bacterium
TTCGCGGCGCAAACAATTCCGGCAGCGCGGCGGCGGCGTTGGCTTTGAGCACGTAAGCGTTGGCCAGTTTTTCCGCCGCGATTTTGCGCCGCGCATGGTCGATAAACTTGGCGCGGATTTCCAGACCGGCAATATTGCGCTCCGGAAATGTCCGCGCGTACTGGAGCAGCCAGCGTCCGGTCGAGAAACCAATCTCCAAATCCAGCGGCTGCTCTGGCCGCGCAAAAACTTTCGTCCAGTCGGGATGCTCAGCCGGCTCGCGGACATTAAACGGATTGTAATGCGGATGCGCGCGCATAGATTTATGTAGTATACTAGCCCCATGAGCGGACGTACATATTCGCTAAGTTCGCGCGCGCTGGTCACCGGCGGCGCGGGATTTTTGGGCAGTCATCTTTGCGAGCGCCTGCTCCGCGAAAAAATGGACGTGGTCTGTCTCGACAATTTTTTCACCGGCCAGAAACGCAATATCGAGCAACTCATCGGCAATCCGTATTTTGAAGTCGCGCGGCATGATGTCACCCTGCCGTATTTTGTGGAGGTCGACCAGATTTATAATCTGGCCTGTCCGGCCAGCCCGCCGCATTATCAGTACAATCCGGTCAAGACCGTCAAGACCAGCGTGCACGGCGCGATCAATATGCTGGGACTGGCCAAACGCACCAAAGCGCGCATCCTGCAGGCCTCGACCAGCGAAGTGTACGGCGATCCGTCCGTGCATCCGCAGGCGGAGAGCTACTGGGGTAATGTTAATCCGATCGGTATTCGTTCGTGTTACGACGAAGGCAAGCGCTGCGCGGAAACTTTATTCTTTGATTATCACCGCCAGAACAATGTCGACATCAAAGTCGCGCGCATTTTCAATACTTACGGTCCGCGCATGCACCCCAACGATGGCCGCGTGGTCAGCAATTTTATTATGCAGGCTCTGCGCGGCGAGGATATTACAATTTACGGCGACGGCAGCCAGACGCGCTCGTTTTGTTATGTCGACGATCTCATTGACGCGCTCGTGGCCATGATGCAGTCCCGTCCGGGTTTTACCGGTCCGGTCAATATCGGCAATCCGGAGGAATTCACGATGCTGGAATTAGCCGAGCAGGTGTTGAAATTGACCAAAAGCAAATCCCAAATTACGTATCAGCCCCTGCCGCAGGACGACCCCCGTCAGCGCCGTCCGGACATCACGCTGGCCAAAAAAGAACTGGCCTGGCAGCCGCAAGTTTCTTTGCCAGAAGGCTTGAAAGAAACTATCGCTTATTTCAAAACCCTGTTGTAATTTATTCCGGAATTATCCTATTCCGGCTTGTCTTCCTTGGTAATTTTTCCCTTTTTGCCGCGTTCTTTTTGTTTCTCTTGAAATTTGGCAAACTGTTCTTTGGTCAAAACTTTTTTCAAGCCGCTGGCGTTGTCGATCATGCCGTCCAGACGTTTGGACTCCAGTTCCAGAATATTCAGCTTGATCTGCGCGATCCTGCCGGTATTGGGGTTGTCTTTGGCCAGCTCGTCAAATAGATTGCCGTACTCTTTGCGCGCGCTTTCTTGATTGTCCCGCATGGTTTTCGCCGCCGTTTTGCGATTGTCATCCAGCTGCTTGGTCTGCGCCTCGGTCAGATTCAATTCCTTAAAAAATTCCCCGGTGCGTTCGCCCTTTTCCGTGCCGCCCGGCGCCGCCAAAACCGCCGCCGCCAAAAACATTACCGCCAAACCGATTTTTATTTTTCCCATAAAGCCTCCTTTAAAATTTTTATACCTGTTATACAATCCGCGCTAGATGAAAGTTCCATACTCGCTGACCACCGGATTGGGCGTGTAGACAAACGTCTGTGAAAGATACTGGTCTAATTGATAATGGTTGTAGTGGGTCTGACCGGTAAAAACCAGCGCCGCGCAGACGGCTGTCGCGGCAAAAGCCAGTCCGCGCCAGCATTGCGCCAGCCAGGATTTCCTGCGGCGCAGTGTGTCCTCGATGCGCAACCAGAGCGTAAAACGCGGCGCAAGCTCGCTGTCTCTCAATTCGGCCAAATCCTTTTTTAAATCTTTGGGCATGACAATTCACTCCTTTCGTATAGACCTTTAAGCATTTGCCGGCCACGGTTGAGCCGCGATTTCACCGTGCCTAATTCCACATTTAAAATTCTGGCAATCTCGTCATAAGGCCGGTCTTCGATATCGCGCAGCACCACGCAGACGCGGTAGTTTTCCGGAATTTCCCGCAAAAGTTTTTGCAGTGTCTCGTTTTCCGCCACGCCGGCATAACTCTCGGCCACATCTTCCGCCGCGCCGCGCCCAAACAAATTGGCCAAATTACCACCCAGCCATTTTTTACGCTTCAAAAAATTAAGCGTGTGGTTCACGGCTATCCTGTACAACCATGTTTGCAGACTCGACAACTGCGGTTTGTACGACCGCCGCGCCTGGTACGCCTTGATATACACGTCGTGCAAAATATCCTCGGCGTCCTCGCGCGAGCCGGTCAAACGAAAAACCACGCGGTACAACATTGTCGAAGTGTCCTCGTACACTCGCTTAAAAACTACGGCGTCTCCGGCTCTAAACTCCGCCGCGTAATCATTCGTTTTCGGCATTTAGGGATTATACAA
>JAITIE010000068.1 GCA_031279615.1 Candidatus Margulisiibacteriota bacterium
ATTAACTCTCCGGCAAAAACGTCAGAGCGTACATAAACACCAGACCTAAAATAAAAGTTAAAAAATTAAGCAGCGCTTGTTTTTTATCCTGCACTTCATGCAGCTCGGGGATCAAGTCGCTGCTGGCTATGTAAATAAACCCGCCGGCGGTGAAAGCCAGAAGCACTCCGGTAAAAACTGCGGACCGACTGGCAAAGAAAAATCCGCAGACCGTGCCGGCGATTGCGGTCAGCGCCGAAACAAAATTGTAAGCCAGCGCCTGATATTTGCTCAAACCTCCGTAGAGCAGCACGCCGAAATCCCCCAGCTCCTGCGGTATCTCGTGGGTCATGACAGTCAGCGTGGTGATCCAGCCGGCCGCCGGACTGACCAAAAAACTGCCGCCGATAATCAGCCCGTCAATAAAATTATGCGCCGCGTCGCCGAAAAGATTGAGATAGGAAAAATTATGCACGGCACAGCGCTCATAATGGCAATGCCGCCAGTACAAACATTTTTCCAGCAGGAAGAAAAAAGTAAAACCGGCGAGCACGGAGAAAAAAACCGGTGGATGTTCGTTTAGTGTCAGCAACGCTTCAGGAATCAAATGCAGAAAGGCGTTGCCGATGAGTGAACCGGCGCTAAACGCCACCAGGATCAGCAGGATTTTATACAGGGCCTTTTCTTTGACCAGTAAAGTCAGCGCGCCGGCGAAAGACACCAGACTGACCAAAAAACTCGCGGCAAGCGCCTGCAGCAAAAACATGCTGTATTGTCCGGTAAAAGACGGCGGAATTCAACCGCTGTTTTACAGGAATGTCCTAAAAATATTACCAATTTGTAATAATTACATATTTGTAGTTTTTATGAAAAACCCTGAAGATTTTTGCCAACTGGCATAAAAGTTGCATTTTTCCATAATATGCTGACTACGGTAAATTCGGCGGCGGCGCTGGGTCTGGAAGCGAGTTTAATCCGCGTGGAGGTGGATACGCGCGGCGGCCTGGCGCAGCATATTATAGTGGGACTGCCCGACACGGCCGTCAAAGAGAGCAAAGAACGCATCGAGTCCGCGTTGCGCAATTCCGGCATACCGGTCGATTTTTTCTGCAAATACACGATCAATCTCGCGCCGGCGGCGATCCGCAAAGAAGGTCCGGCTTTTGATTTGCCGATAGCTGTCGGCATGATGGCCAACGCCGGTTTGTTTGATGCGGCCGCGCTGGACGGGAAAATTTTTCTAGGCGAGCTTTCTTTGAACGGTGAGATAAAACCGGTGCGCGGCGTGCTAATTATGGCTTTTGAGGCGGCGAAAAACGGCCTGCAAACAATTGTCGTCGCGCCGGACAATGCGGAAGAAGCGGCGCTGGTCAAAGGATTGCAAGTCCTGCCCGCGCGCGATTTGGCGGAAACACTGGCCTATTTGCGCGGGGACAAAAAAGCCGCGCCGTATCAGCCGCCGGTTTCTTCCGGCGCGGAGCCGCAATTGGCCGGTGATTTTGCGGAAGTCAAAGGCCAGTATTTGGCCAAACGCGCGCTGGAAATCGCGGCAGCTGGCGGACATAATGTGCTGTTGATCGGCTCGCCAGGCTGTGGCAAAACCATGCTGGCGCGGCGTTTGCCGACTATTCTGCCGGAACTGACTTACGAGGAGTCCATCGAGGTTTCCAAAATCTACAGCGCGGCCGGTTTATTGCGCCGCGGCCTGATCCGCCGCCGCCAATTTCGCGCTCCGCATCATACGATTAGCGGCGTTGGCATTGCCGGCGGCGGACGGATTCCCAGACCCGGGGAAATCTCGCTGGCGCACCGGGGCGTTTTGTTTCTGGACGAGTTTACAGAATTTGGCCGCGGTGTTTTGGAAGCATTGCGGCAGCCGCTGGAAGACGGCGAGATCACTATTTCACGCGCGCTGGCCGCGCTGACCTATCCGGCGCGTTTTATTCTCGTGGCGGCGCTGAATCCCTGTCCCTGCGGTTATGCTATGGACCGGCGGAAAAAATGCGTTTGCACGCCGCCGCAGATCGCCAATTATTGGAAAAAAATATCCGGACCGATTTTGGACCGGATCGATATTTTCGTCGAAGTGCCGTCTTTGAGCGCGGAAGAACTGGACGCCAGATCCGGCGGCGAGTCCTCGGCGGCAATCCGGCAAAGAGTAGCCGCGGCGCGGGACAAGCAGACACAGCGTTTTGCCGGCCGCGGCGGCCTGTACGCCAATGCCGGTATGTCTCCCGCCGAACTCAAAGAATTGGCCGGAATAACGGCGGGCGCGCGGCAATTATTATTTGCGGCCGCCGAAAAGCTCGGTTTTTCCGCCCGCGCCTACGACCGCATTCTGAAAGTCGCGCGGACTATAGCCGACTTGAGCGGCGCGCCGGAAGTGCTGGAAGAGCACGCGGCGGAAGCCCTGCAGTACAAAATGCACGATTGGATGCAGCCATGAATACTCTGCAAAAAAATCTGGAATTGCTGGAAGAGCTCGACGCCCTGCTGGACTGCGGGTACAGCCAGAGCGAGATTTTGGATTTGCTGAGCAGCGAGCTGGGGCGCAAATACCGCCGGCGTTTGCAGCGTGGCGAGCCATGGAGCGCCGTTTGGGAGCTGGAACCGGAGCTGCTTTTAGTTTTACGCGCGGCGGAGCTGAACGGCCGCCTGCCTGATTTTGTCGCGCTGGCGCTGGAGCATTACCGTGGCAAAACGGCTTTGCAAAACACACTGCGCCAAAAAGCCGCTTATCCTTTGTTGACGCTCGGCTTTACGCTGCTAATGCTGCTGGCTTTTATTTTTTTCCTGCTGCCATTGTTCAATGATTTGCTGGTCGAGCTGGGCGGCCAGCCTAATTCCGCGTTTTGGCAATGGACCTTTCTCGGCGGGCTGATTTTGCTTTTGCTGAACAGCAAATTTATTTATGCGTACTTATTAGAAAAGACCGGCCTGCGCCGAACGCTGGAGTCTATGCAAACGCTCAATTTGCTGGCGATCACCGACCGCGCGGGAATTCCGCTGGCTAATTTTTTGAGCGAGTATTTACGCTGCGCGCCGCCGTCGGCCTTGAGCCGCGTTTATTTTTATCTGGCCAAAGGTTTGCCGGTGGGCGAGGCTCTCTCCCGCGCCGAGTTGTTCCAGCCGCAGGAATTAAAACTCCTGACGATTGGCGGCGGCGCAAATTATTCGCGCGGCCTGGCTTATTTGCTGAGAAGTTTCCAGCAGGATTACCAAAACAAAATCAATAAAATTATTTTTTATTTTGAACCGGCCTTGCTGTTATTGACCGGCGGTATTATCGCGCTGGTGGCCTGGAGTTTTTTCCGACCCTTGTTTAGTTACGCCGGAATGGAATTTTGAAAAAATAAATAAAAAGGAGGACAAGTAAGATGGCGACTAATAATTTGATTTCTGTGAATACAATTAGCCAAAGAATACTGCTGTTTCGGGGAGAAAAAGTAATGCTGGATAAGGACTTAGCTTCATTATATAGAGTGAAGCCGATTGCTCTGCGCCAGCAAGTTAAAAGAAATAGAACAAGATTTCCCGAGGATTTTATGTTTCGGCTTTCCAAACGAGAGGTTGAAATCATGGTATCACAAAATGTGATACCATCGAAAAAACATTTCGGCGGTTACTTGCCTTACGCCTTTACAGAACAGGGCGTGGCAATGCTTTCCAGTGTTTTGAACAGCCGAAAAGCGATAAATGTAAACATTCAAATTATGCGCACTTTTTACTATTTGAGAAAAATGCTTTTGAGCCATAGAGATTTACAGGACAGGCTGGACGCGCTGGAAAGAAAATATGACGTTAAATTTAAAAGCGTGTTTGAAGCCATAAAATTATTATTGCAGAATGATAAGGCCATTAATAAGAGATTAACTTATGAAGAAGATAAAGAGAAAAATAAAAAATTTGGTTTTCAGCCGCCTGTGCGGAAATAGGTCGAATTAAACGGCTAATATTTTTTCTGGTCCTTGGCGTATTTGAGGTCGCTGTCCCACATGTACCCGCGGTTACCGGCTTGGTCTTCGACCAGCCAGTTGCCGCGCGGTTCGACCGTGACCATTAGTTTCAATACACGCAGCGGCAGCAAAAACAGCGTTTCCACGACGGTCTCATTTCTGATTAAACGCACCGGCGTGTTTTGTTTTAGTCTCTTGAGGCTTTTGTCGCCTTCTTCCGCGACGTAGGGCGCGTTGTCGTAAATGACCAAATACCAATGCCCGAGTTTGGTGTCGGCCAGACCCAGACAGAGCCATAGTGACAAAAAAATTAAAAATTTGCGCATAACCAAATTATATTACAAAGCGGAATACTTCGCACTCAAAATGATTTGCGAATATTTTTCGTGCAGAATTTGAATGTTGGCGAAAATTTCCGCCGTGCCAGCCTGGTCGGGAATTTTGTACAGCGGGATCAGCGGCAGATCTGCCGCTTCAAGAGCGGCTGGCGGGATATTGGGCGTATTGACGAAACGGCCGTAAGAATTTTGACTGTTAAAAATCAGTTTAACCGGCTGACGCCGCGGTATGCTGGCCAGACCGTTGACGAAGTGATGCCAGTAAGTGTAATTGGGCGTGTTGCGCTCAAAAGCGCCGACCGGATACACGGCGATCTCGATTTGTGGGTAGACATTCTCGATGATCTGCATGAAATCGCGCCCGCGCTGGTAAATGATCTGCTCGGCCAGACTGTCCGAAATATTATTGTAGCGCGGATTATACAGAGGATTCCAAAGCCGTCCGGCGGCGGTGTTGATGATCAACCCCTGGACTCCGGACTGTTTGGCTTCGCTGACGATGTTGTACAGCGCGGTATTGACGGTCGCCCAGTTGGCGGAATCCCATTTGGGCAGCGTTTCGGTTAAATTGATCTGCCAGTGCGGGTAAAGCTGCTGTTTGCGAAATTCCCCAAACACGCGGCGGCTGTCCGCCAGTCTTTCAGCCGGCACGTCCCAGTTTATGGTTAGATCGGATAGAATCACGTCGTTTATCCCGCGTTCCTGCAAAGCGTCCTTTTGCCGCAGAATTTCCCGATGATTGTCCATTGACGCGAGAATTATTTTGCGCGGCGGCGCGTCGCAGCCGATTAGCAGGAATACAACGCCCAGAACGGCTAGTAGTTTCTTTAACATATGCAAATACATTATACACAAGATTTGGGTAAACTTGGCATTTTTCTTGCGGTATTACCTATATAGGACTTGGCAAAAATCTTGGAGATTTTTGATAGAGGTTTATGTCGCCTGACGCGTGGCTTGCGACTGTGTGCGGCCTCAAGCCGCCACAGAAGTGTCGTCGGCTGACCGAGCCGACGGCTGGGTCTCGCTTAACTTCGCTCCGCTCGTTAAGCTCGACACGCCCATTGGATTTCGCGTTTATTCATGCACCAAAATATTTCAATTCAACTTTCTTGGATAAATTACGAAATCCTTATAAAGAAAGGAGTGGGTGGTTATGCAAAAATTTTTAGAGGCATTGAAAGAATACTGTGAGGAATACAATCTAGACCACAAGTCTGAGCACACCGACCGGCTGCGCGAGATTTACTGGATAGCGCGGCACGCCAAATTTGCGCCGGAGTTTTGTGAAACAAATATTGTGGGACTGGCCACGCGGCTGACAAATGTTTTGGATTTTCGCCAAGAAGGCGGCAAGGAGTTTGTCCGCAAAAGACAACTGGCGGCTTAGACTAAAAAGAGCAACTCTTATGTGGCAGTCAAAACACATTGCTCAAAAAACCTCTCAGCAAAAAGAACTTTTTGCTGACCTGCCGCCCGAAACGCCGCCGCCGGAAAAACCTAAAGCCCGGCCCACACAGCAGCCTGCTGATAACCCGGCGAAAGGAAGCGCTAACCCCAAAAATGGGTACTATTATAATGGCCGCTTTATACGGAATCCGTATACGGATTGACCCTGCGGAGAAATTTTGCAAGCCGCGGTTTTTAGAGTTTGTCCAATTTAGCCAGTACACCGTATGGTGTCCAAAAACGGATCAACGCTTTAAATCTGGTCCACCAATTTTCATCGGTAACGATTTCTTTCCCGTCCAGATACTGAATAAGTTCGGGATATTTTTGCGCCACCATTGCCCAAACAATTTGGCACTCCGCGGTGCCGATTTCCAGCAAATCTCGATAAACTTCGTCGGCAAATTTTTGGACTTGCGGATTTTGCGGCTGATACAAAATTAAAGAAGTCCACGGCACCACGGTGGTCGTTTTATAAACACTGCTCTGTTTTATTTTAGCCAGCACATACTCCAGCGTTTTATCAATAAAGCGCGTGTATCTCTCCTGTAGCAACGCCGCCGACACTTCGCCCCAAATGTTCGAGTGGCCGTGCGGATGTTTCCTGACCACTACCGGTTTTTGTCCAACCGCTAGTAATTTGTCAATATGTTGCGGCTTTAACTCTACTTTGTGGTCAAAATAAATAATTTTCGCGCAGGCTCGGAGCGGCGGCGGACAATCTGTCCTTGATAAAAACTGCAAAAATTTCACATATTTGGCCTGCAGGCTGGAGACAGCGGGGTCCGTACTCAGCGGCAGATCCAGAAAAACATACTGCCAGCCCTTGTTTTCTATTTCCGTCCGCAGCGCCGGGTTGTTCGTAAAGAAATAAGCGTCTTTCCGCGGCGCTCGATACACCGATGCGAAATTCGTCCCTAGAACACAACTGACCAGACAAATATCAGCCATCGTTACCCCGCCGCGATCAAGTCTTTGACTTTCATTAATTTTGTTCTTTCCGAACGGTCGCGTTCCTCTAATTTTAACACAATGTCTTTTTGCGTCTCCTGCAGGACGGGAATCAAATTGTATTCCAGCGCGTTGACGCGGCGGCGGGTTTTTTCGATTTCCTCAGCCAGCAGCTCGATTTTTTTCTCCGTCTGCGCCAGAAACAAAATTGCCGGAAAAGTTTCGCCGACAGCTTGCACCAGACCGCGCGCCGCCAGCGGCGCGGTAGCTGGCGAACCGCCGAGTTTTGGCTCGATCTTGCCGATCCGCAAAACCGGAAATTTTACGCCGAATTGACTTTTTATTTCCACGGCCATTGTTGTCTGGGCCGTATTGCCCAGCAGCGCCTCCTCCAGCGCATAAGGATTGGCGCCGGCCTGCGCTTGATAAAATTTGGCATAAACACCATCCAAATTTTTGTTCATCTTTTCATACAGGCCGCGCAATTCTTTCAAAATGCGCATAAATTCCTGCATCAAACTTTCCTGTTTGTCTTTGAGTAATTTGTGCCCGCGCCGCGCGAATTGCAGGCGGCTCTTTAGCTTGAGCAGCTCCATACGGTTGGGATTTACATTTAATTTTGCCATGCTTAGCCCAACAGCAATTTAGAAAAATAGCCGACCGCACCGCCCAGAATGATTGTCGTGATAATAACCATTGGCAATCCTTTGGAGTCGAATTTGTATATCAAAAAACTCAACGGCAAAACAAATAACAAGGCGACAATAACTCCATTCAAAAAAGCATTGGCGATAAAATTGATTTTAGGAATGAACAAACCCAGCACAAGCCAAACAAAAAAAGCTGAGGCAATAAACAATCTATCCATTTTTTGCCAAAGCATTGGCGCAACATCAATAATTGCCGCAGTCAAACCAATAGCCAGGGTTATTAAAAGTTTGTGCATCTTTTTACCTCAAGTATTTTTTTATTTGTTCCGGCTTCAAGCGTTTCAATTGTTCCGGCGGCAGGAGTTTAAATAATTCCCAGCCGACAGACAGCGTCTCCTCTATTGTCCGATTTTCGTTCTCACCCTGCCGGATAAATTTGTCCTCAAACTCGCCGGCAAATGCGGAAAATTTCAGATCGTCCTCGCTCAAAGCGGACTCGCCCAAAATCACCGCTAGCTCTTTGGCCTCGCGGCCACGCGCGTAGGCGGCAAAAAGCTGATTGGCCGCGTTGGCGTGATCCTCGCGCGTCTTGCCCTCGCCGATGCCCTTGTCGCGCAGACGGGAGAGCGACGGCAGCGGATTGACCGGCGGATAAATGCCGCGCTGATGCAGAGCCCGGTCCAAAATGATTTGCCCTTCCGTAATGTAGCCGGTCAGGTCCGGTATCGGGTGCGTCTTGTCATCCTCAGGCATGGTCAAAATCGGCAGGAGCGTGATCGACCCCGCCTTGCCCTGCAGGCGGCCGGCGCGCTCGTACAGCGTGGACAGGTCGGTGTACAGATACCCCGGGAAACCACGGCGGCCGGGTATTTCCTTGCGCGCGGCGGACACCTCACGCAAACTTTCGCAGTAGGACGTGATGTCAGACAAAATAACCAGCACGTGATGTCCTTTTTCAAAAGCTAAATATTCCGCGGCGGTCAAAGCCAGGCGCGGCGTGGAAATTCGCTCGATCGCCGGATCGTCCGCCAGATTGATAAAAAGCACCGCGCGGGAGAGCGCTCCGGTGCGGCGGAAGTCCTCCATGAAAAATTCGGCCTCTTCGTAAGTAATGCCCATGGCGCCAAAGACCACCGAAAATTCCGCTTTGCTGTCGCCGACTACCTGCGCCTGACGGGCGATTTGCGCGGCCAGCCGCGCGTGCGGCAGACCGGAGCCGGAAAATATCGGCAATTTTTGGCCGCGCACCAGAGTGTTCAGGCCGTCAATAGTTGAAATGCCCGTTTGAATAAAATCGTTGGGATAATCGCGCGCCGTGGGATTGATGGCGAGGCCGTTGATGTCCAGTTTTTTTTCGGCAATAATCTCCGGCCCGCCGTCGCGCGCTTTGCCGGAGCCGTTGTACACGCGCCCCAGCATCTCCGCCGACACCGGCAATTCCACGCCGCGCCCCAGGAAACGCACCGCGGCGCTTTGATCCAGACCGGTCGTGCCTTCAAACATCTGCACCAGCGCCCAGTCTTTATGCACTTCCAGCACTTTGCCGCGCCGCGTCTCGCCAGCCGGTGTCCGCACTTCCACCAGCTCTTCGTAACCGGCTTTTTCCACACCCTCGACCAAAATCAACGGCCCGGAAATTTCCGTCACGGTTTTATATTCTTTTTGCATGGCCAGCTCCTCTCTATAAATTCCCCGCCGCCTGCGCGATTTCTTCCGGCAGTTTTTCCAGCCGCGGCAAGTCTTTTTCCGGCGTGTATTTCATCCGCGCAATTTCGGCGCGCACCGGCAGTTTAAAAATCTGCGTCACGTCTTTGTTTTGCTGCAAAAGCTTCAAACCGGCCTGATAAAAAGCCAGCGCGGCCTTGAGCATCAAATATTGTTTGCGAAATGAAGTGTAAGTGTCCACCTCGTCGAAAGCGACTTGATGCAAATAGTCCTCGCGGATCGACCGCGCGGCTTCCAGCACCAGCTGCTCGCGGCCGGACAGCGCGTCCATACCGACCAGCTTGACCATTTCCTGCAGCTCGGATTCCTGCTGCAAAAGCTCGGCGGTCTGCGCGCGCATTTGCGGCCAATCCTCGTCGATTTCATTGACATAATACTGCTCCAGATTGTCGATATAGAGCGAGTAACTTTTCAGCCAGTTGATCGCCGGAAAATGCCGCGCGTAAGCCAGCGCGGAATCCAGCGCCCAAAAAACCTTGGCCACGCGCAAAGTGTTTTGCGTAACCGGCTCGGACAAATCCCCGCCCGGCGGCGACACCGCGCCGATCACGCTCAAAGTTCCCTCGCGCTGTGGAGCGCCCAGAGCGGTTACCCGTCCGGCGCGTTCGTAAAACTCCGCCAAACGCGAGCCGAGGTAAGCCGGATAGCCTTCCTCTCCGGGCATCTCCTCCAGACGGCCGGACATCTCGCGGAGCGCTTCCGCCCAGCGCGAGGTGGAGTCGGCCATCATCGCCACGTTGTAGCCCATGTCGCGGAAATACTCGGCGATGGTAATGCCCGTATACACCGACGCTTCACGCGCGGCCACCGGCATATTGGAAGTGTTAGCGATCAGCACCGTGCGCTGGATCAGCGACTCGCCGGTTTGAGGATCCTTAAGTTCGGGAAATTCCTGCAGCACATCGGTCATCTCATTGCCGCGTTCACCACAACCAATGTAAACGATCATCTCCGCGTCAGCCCACTTAGCGAGCTGATGCTGTACAACCGTTTTGCCGCTGCCGAACGGTCCGGGTATGCAAGCTGTGCCGCCTTTGGCAATCGGGAACAGCGTGTCAATAATGCGCTGTCCGGTAATCAGCGGTTTGTTCGGCGGCAGTTTACCGGCGTGCGGCCGCTTCCGGCGGATTGGCCATTTTTGCAGCATGGTGATCTTTTCTTCCGCGCCATTTTCTCCGGCCACGACTGCAATCGTTTCAGTAATATTAAATTCGCCAGCCTCAATATTTTTTAACACGCCGCCTTTGGCCAGCGGCGGCAGCATAATCAAATGTTTGACCGCCGTTGTTTCCTGCACATAGCCCAGCGTGTCGCCAGCGCGCAGCGTGTCGCCAAGCGCAGCCGTCGGCACAAAACGCCATTTTTTTTCCAAATCCAGCGCGGGAATGTCTATGCCTTTTTCAATGAAAGCGCCGCATTGGCCCTTGATCCGTTCCAGCGGGCGCTGAATGCCGTCAAAAATTGTGGCAATTAACCCGGGCGCCAGCATAACCGAAAGCGGTTCGCCGGTGGAGACGACCGGTTCGCCCGGCGTCAGTCCGGCGGTTTCTTCGTACACCTGCACGGCCGCGCTGTCGGGTTTAATCTCGATCACTTCGCCAATCAATTTCCGCGCGCCGACCCGCACCACATCGTACATCTTGATGTCGGCCAGCCCCTCGGCGATTACCAGCGGCCCCGCGATTTTGACAATTTTTCCCGTCATGTTCCTCTCCTTTTTAGACTGCCCGGCCTACTGCTCTGGCCAGCGTGCTTTCCAGCCGCCGCAGACCCAGATTGGTTTGGGTTTTGTATTCCGGCAAAATAAACACGGCCGGCAGCGTTCGTCTTTTTATTTTTTCGATTTCCGGCAGCAGAGCCGCGGCTAATTTTTCCGCGATTAAGATCAAGCCGGTCGCCTCGTCTCTGGCCAGTTCGTCCAGCAATTCGCGCGTCTTGGCCGCGTCCTCCAGTTCAAAACAGCTTACGCCCAGCGCGCTGAACGGCTTAACGGTTTCGGCCGGTCCCAGCAAAGCAATTTTTTCCCTAGACATACGTGTACCTCAAATAATTCTGCAGATCCGGCAAGGCGCGGCTGCGGCTCAAGTACAAAATTTTCAAATTTTTTATTTCGTTTTCTTTAGCCTGCACAAAAGCCAGGATCGCCGCCGCGCCACAGCCGTAGCGTCCGGCAAAAAGCTGCTTGTTGGCGTAATCCTCCAGCGCCTTTTCCACCGCGCCCTCGTCAGGCGCTTCCGGGATTTCGATATTGGGAAATTTTTGACGCAAAGTTTCTAAGGCGGTTGCGGAGTCATAATGGTATTTATATTCAGCGATCGCCGCCTGCGCGCGCGCATAGGCCTGTATCGGCCTGTCCAGTTTTTGCGCCAGAGCCTGTAGCGCGCGCAAATATTCCTGATCCACCCAATAATCCATCTGGCAAAAATCCGCCGTCTTTTCGTAAATTTCCGCCGCGCGGCGCACGAGTGTCCGGTCAAAATCCGTCAAACTGTCCTTGCCCAGCGGCAGGAGATAATGATCGAGGCTTTGCTCGGTCAATTTTTCTTTCAGCAAAATTTTGAGATTATGGAAATCGTATTTGAGCCAGCAAACTTCCGCGACATCCGTGTCCCGAAAAAGCTCGCGGCGCAAATCCGCCAGCTCCTGATTGAGCCGGTCTTCCAATTGTTCAAAAGTTTCTCCCTCAGCAAACTCGGCTTTGCCCAGCTCGGCCGCGCTCAACAGCCGCCCCTCGCGGGAACGCGCGCGCCCCAGTAAAAAACCCAAGCGGGTCATGGCCACAGCCTCGCGGCAATTTCCGCTTCGGCGGCGGCGGCCGCTTCGCGCGCATTCAACTCGACCGAGCAGTCCAAGCGCGCTTTGCCGTAATCAAGCTCCAGCCGGCCAGCCGGCCAACCGGACGGCGTGATTATTGGCAGGTCCGGCGCGCCAAGCTCTCGCAAAACTTCTTCCAGCGGAGCTTTGTCACCACCGGCCAAGATTTTCGCACCGTTAAAATCTACCGTCTGCAAAATTTTGGCATAATATTTTTTTAATTTTTTACCGCTCAAACTTTTCACCGCCAGCGCCAAGACCTGCTCCAGACAAGCTCTTTTCTGTCCTAAACTTTTTTGCGCGGTCTCCATTTGCAGGAGCTGCCGGCGCTGCCGCACCGAGCGCGCGCGTTCTTTTTCCAGCTCGGCGTCCGCTTTCTTGCGCTCGGCGTTGAGCTGTTTTTGCGCGGCAGACAGTTTCCGCGCGGCCTCGGTTTCCGCGGCTGTCCGGATTTTTTCGGCTTGGCTTTGTGCTTCCGCCAAAATTTTTTTCTTGATGTCGTTTAGCGCCACGGCCGCTCCGTTACAACTGAATGCTCATCAAAAACAATATCGACATCAGCAGTCCCAGCACGGCGTAGGTTTCCACCATCGCCGCGAGAATCAAACCCTTGCCGACTTCGTCAGGCTTGCGGCCAACCATGGCAATGCTCGCCGCGGCAACCCGTCCCTGATAAATCCCCGAAATCAAACCACCGATCGCCATTGGCAGACAGGCAAATAAAATCTGCAGGCCGGCCTCATTGGACACCGGCAGCGGATTGTTCAACAAACTAGTTTTCAAAATCACCCAGAAAGCCACCAAAAATCCGTAAATGCCCTGCGTGCCCGGCAGAGCCTGCAGCAACAGTGTTTTGCCGAATTTATCGGGGTCTTCCGCCACCACGCCGGCCGCCACTTCGCCGGCCAAACCGACGCCTACCGACGAGCCGATGCCGCCGCCGCCGATCGCCAGCGCCGCTCCTAAAATCGCGCACATTAAACCTATGTCCATTTTTTTCTCCTTTCGTTTTTTTACTTTATAAAAATTTATTTATTCCAAACTAACATATTTTGTCTGCCAAGAAAATGGCCGAAAAAACCGCCCCCCTCCTTCGAAAAATTTTGAAAAATATTCCACATATTGCAAACGCGCCGCATGCACAAACGCACCGAGCATATTGATCAAAAAATCAAAGATATGGCCGAAGACCAAAATCGCGGCCATCACGCCAACGCCGATAATCGGAATCCCGCCGGTCAGCGCGGCTAAATAATTTATGACCAGCGCCATCACCGCCGTGACCAGCCCCAGCGCAAAAAGCCGCGTGTACGAGAGAATATCGCCTAGATACCCCGAGAGCTTGTACAAACTCAAAAGCCCTGAGCCTAGTTTCAGGAGCGGATTTTTTTGATGCCGTCCCTGCGTCAAAACCATAAACACCGCGCCGCCTATTACTATGTAGCGCAGAATATCCGCCAGCTGCACAGCCGCTGGCGACCAGCTCCGGCCAGCCGGCAGCAAACTCAAGCCCGCCCAGCCGAAAATTGCCAGCAGGAAAATAAACCAGCAGCCGGAATCCAAAAACGCCGTCCCCCAGTCTTTTTGTCTGCTGTCCAAAATCCAGCGCAGAAAAAGGCCGGCCAGCATTTGCAACACGCCTAGCCCCACGGAAAGTCCGAGCAGCGGCAGCGGGTTATTCAGCGGGTCGATAATTTTCAGGCTCAAGAAAAAATTTTTCACGGCCGGCCAGGGCAGCGTGTTGAAATCCAGACCGAACACACTGCCGGTCAAAAGCCCGACAGCTATTGTTGAAAGTCCGCAGTAAATATTTAAAATCAAAAGTTTCTTGCCGAACTTGGTCAAATTGGTGAAAAAACGCGCCAGTAAAAAAACCGCGAAAAGCAACAGCAGCAAACCGTAGCCAGCGTCGGACAAACACAGACCGTAAAACACGATAAAAAATGGCGCCATGAACGGCGACGGGTCGAGGTCTTTATTGCCCGGCATGCCGTAAAGCGAAGTCACCGCTTCCAGCGGAGCTGTAACTCCGTTGCGCAGCAGAGCGGGCGGTTCCTCACCTTCATCAGGCTCAACCTCGCGCCAGTACAGCTCGCCGGAAAATTTCTCCAAATACCGGCGCAGTTTTTTCTTTTGCGCGGCGGGAACCCAGCCGGTAAGGAAGCTGGTTTTTTCCGTGGCGGCCAGTCCCGCAGACCATTGTTGCAAGGCGTTTTCGTTGGTTAATTGTTCCGTCCAGACTGCCAGGCGCGTGTATTCCGCGGCGTGGATTCTAGCCAGCCGCTCCCGCAGCTCCGCGTTTTTCCGGCGCAGTTTGTCGAGCCGCCATTTGAGGCTGACCACTTCACGGAAATACTCCCGTTTTTGCAAAGGCAACAGGACTTCCTCAAACCCGCTTTCGGCCAGTTCGGCGCGGACTGCAGTTTCGTCCGCGCGCCAAAAAATTATCTGCACAAACGCAGTCTGCTCGTCCGCGCGCAAGACCTGCATTTTCTCCGGATCGACTTTTTTCACGGGAACCCGGCCAAAAAGCGCGCCGGCTTTTTGCAATCTGGCGGCTTTCCGCGCGCGCGCCAAACCAAAGTGAGCATATAATTCCTGTTTTTGCGCCGCGTCGGCAAGTTGTTTCATCGCCGTCGTTTGCGCGCGCCACTCTGCGGAGAGCTTTTCCAGCGCGGCTAGCGTTTTATCCGGCCGCTTTTGCAGCAACTCTGCTGCCTGCGTTTTTTTCACCACCGGCTTGACCTGAATAAAATTTTCGATAAACCCGCGCGGCCGCGGAAACACTTCATCTAAAAACTGCAAGTTTTTCTGATAACGCCGTGCCAGCTCAGCCGGCGGCGGAGTCTCGTCCTGCAAATTGGTGATTTCCATAACGCCCAGCGCCTGCAAGCCGGTCAAAAACTTCCGCGCTTTTTTTTGCAGGATAAAAATTTGCGTTTTTTGCAAACCCGCGACAGCCATGGTCTCTCCTTAGAAAATCACGCCAAAATTTTATCCGCCAGAAAATCCGCGGCCTCCGCCAGCGCGTCTTTGCTTACCGCCAGCTTGTCCAGCTGTGTTTCGGCTTTTTGCGCAGCGCGGGCGGCTTCTCTGGCGTACAGTGTTTTCAGCTCCTCTTGCAGAGCTAATTTTTTTTGCTTGAGTTCTTGTTTGAATTCGGCCTGCAGTTCAAGAATTTTTTGCTCGGTCTCCCGCGCCAGACGCGCGGCGTCCTGTTCGGCCTTGGCGATCAACTCCACTCCCGCCTTTTCGGTTTGCAGTAATTCGTCCAAAATATCTTGCGCCATGTCTCTTGGTTTTTAGCAAGATATTTCAGGTTTGTCAAAAGAATGTATGAGTTACCCACATATGAGACTTGGCAGAGGATTTAATCCAAAAATCCAGGGGCGATAAGTTGCCCAGGGATTTATGCACCCGTTTGGAATTAAACCAGATCAAATGCTCGATAATCTTATCATTGAAATCGTTGATGTTAAAATATCTGTCATACCTGTACAGGTGTGACACCAAGAACTCCTCCGTCAAAGACCTGTTTGCTCTCTCCACATAGCCGTTTATTTTCGGACAGCGCGGGTAGATATATACCTGCTCCAGCTTTTGTTTTTTCAGGTATTCGGAGAACTCCCCCTGATATTCAGAGCCGTTATCCGTCTGCACTTTCGTTATCCTGAACGGGCTTACGGTCTCCAGTTTCTGAAAGAAGTCTTTTGCAGCATTGCTCGTGCCGCTGCGGTACCCGTAGGAAAACTGAAATCTTGTCCGCACATCCACCGCGTTGAACACGTATACCCGCATGTCGTTCACAAAACGGACTATCGTGTCTATCTCATAATAACCCGCCTGCTTAACTTTTGGTGAATATTTTACTCTTGCCTTAGAGCGCGCCTTTACCTGTCTGGCAAAGCCCCCGCCGGGGTTGTGATATACCCGTCCCGCTGGCTGAAAGTACAGGTTATGGCGTTTGATTATCTTGCCTATAGTTGACACTTTCGGCGGTTTAAGTCCTTGTTTTTCACAATATTCATCCAGCAACGGCTTTATCTTTTCCTTGCCCAGGCGATAGTGTTCCTGCCGTATCTCTCTGATGAAGTTCAGCGCTTTCAAGTGAGTCCGCATGACCCGCCGGTGTTTGGGGCAGCGCGATCCAGGTATCAGAGCCAGTTGGTTTTTACCGGCTTCAAGGTACATTTTCCGCCAGCGGTACAGCGTGGCTTTGGGTATGCTGTAAGCGTCCAGCGCCGCTTTCAGACCGTGCTGCTCTAAAAACTCCACTATTTTTAGCCTGGTTTTCCCTTCCTCGCTTTTTGAAAATCTGTATATCTCCCTGAATAGTTTCATGCCGGACTTTGTACCCAAAGCCGTCCCGTACCACAAGTTCTTTATCTGGCTGCTTGTTCCTACCTTTCCCTTGATTTTGACTATCCTTTCCCTCTAAAATAGTCTCATATCTTTCGTAACTTTTTCAAAGAACTCGGCCTGAACAAAATTATGATACAATTCGCTTTATATCATGCGGAGAGTTCGGTTTTTTTTAGTCATTATCCTGGTTTGCGCCGGCCTGCTGTGGGGAGCCGGGTACAAAAACTTCAACTGGGGACTGGCCCCGCAGGAATTAGCCGAACAGCTGCCTGAAATACAAAAAAATTCCTCGGCTTTGGCCACGGTGCCGGCTGATGAATTGTACGCTTTGAGCAAACAGCTTTGGTTTGGTCTGTTAAAATTTGAAATGTCCTGGGCCGCCAAAGAATTTTATCCCAAAACGCAAAAGTATGAATCTTATTTCGCGGGCAAAGAAGGACTGGTTTTTTATTTTGTCGACGGGCGGCTGGTCTGCGTCGGTGTGGATTTTGCCGGCAAAAATCCCTATCAGGAACTGGCGCAGAAATACGGCGCCAAAACTAAATTTCATTACCTGCGCGTCAATAATTACACTTACGACGGGGCGATCTGGCAGACACCGGAACGGGTGATTTTTTATGCCGCCTATGCGCTCAAACCAGAATTTGGCAATATTTATTATTTTGATCCA
>JAITIE010000152.1 GCA_031279615.1 Candidatus Margulisiibacteriota bacterium
TTCTTGATACACAATCACATTAACGCAATCATTGAGTGGAGCGCGCAAACATCTTTACCCCCGCGAACACGGCATAGCGCCGAAAGTTACGTTCGCTCCGGGCAAAATATTTGCCGCGCCTTAACCATGCTCATTCGTAGAGCGAATATTTTGCCGTAAGCGCGTTTGGCTCGAACTTAACGAGCGGCGCGGCCGCGAAGTTAAGTGAGAGTCCACCACGCGCGGTATTCTGGCCAGGACTATCGTGCCGGCACCGTGCCGCTGGATAATTATTATATTTTGGCTGTCGTGCTGGTTTGCTCGCTGCTGCCGTCGCTGGTCAGGCTGGCGGCAAACGGCTGGAAAAAATCTGTAGTATAATGCCTTTGTGCAAAACAAGGCGGTTTTAACTTTATTCAAGAAACTGGTGCTGGCCGAAAACCTGGGCAAACCAGAAGTATACCTGTTCGGCAGCCGCGCGCGCAAAAATCACACTAAAGACAGTGATTGGGATTTTTTGGTAGTATCAGATAAGAAATTATCACGCAAAAAAACAATGGAAGTAAAAAGAAATATCAGTCTGAAATTCTACGCTGCTTTTTTGTATCCGCTGGATATTATCATCAGAGATAAAAAAACTTTTTTCTGGGAAAAAGATATGCTGAATACTATTTCCTATGCCGCGGATAAAGAAGGAATCGCCTTGTGAATAAAAAATTCGTCTTACTGAAACAGTGGCTGGATAAAGCAGAAATAGATTTGGCAGTAATTAATATCTTGCAAAAAAGTAAATCTGCGCCAACCTCTGCTACAGCCTTTCATTGTCAACAAGCTATAGAAAAATGCCTAAAAGGTTTTCTTGGTTTTAACGATGTCGCCTTTACCAAAACGCATGACCTGAATATATTGTTGGAACTTTGTTTGCAGAAAGATGCGGCGTTTAAGATTTTGAATCGAGACCATATTGCCGACATAAAAACCTACGCTGTTAATACACGTTATCCTGGCGAAGAATATGAACCATCCGAAAAAGAACTGGCCGCTTATGTAAAAGTGGTCAAACAAGTGAAATTTTTAGTGGAAAAATTGACTAAATAATCAGTTTTTTTAGATACTCACTTCCTGGAAAATTATACATTCAATAATTTATCGTCAGAAAATTTTAATTTTTGCTCTATTTATTTTTCCCCGCGCCTTTTTAAAAAAATCCTTGAGCATTTGTCCCGCTTCATCCGCCAGCAAGCCGCTGACCACTTCGGGGCGATGGTTTAATTTCCGCTCGGATAGAACATTCAAGACCGAACCGCAAGCGCCGGTTTTGGGGTCGGCGGCGGCGTAGACTACACGCGGTATTCTGGCCAGGACTATCGCGCCGGCGCACATGGCACAGGGCTCCAGCGTGACGTAGAGAGCGCAGTCCAGTAAACGCCAGCTGCCCAGCGCGCGCGCGGCACGCCGTATGGCCGTAAGCTCGGCGTGTCGACACGGGTCTTGCTTTTGCTCACGCTCGTTCCAGCCGCGCGCGATAATGCGCCCGTTTTTGACGATGACCGCCCCGACCGGCACTTCGTTGTTTTTCAAAGCTTTACGCGCCTGCTTTAAAGCCTCGCGCATGAAATATTCGTCATTCCTATTTTGCATTTGGCAAAATAATAGCATAAACTTTTAGCATGAAAATCTCGGTGCTTTTGCCTGCTTATAACGCCGCGCCGTACCTGCCGCTGACGCTCGACTCGCTGGCCGGTCAGACTTTTCGGGATTTTGAAATTGTTTTCGTGGACGATTGTTCGACCGACGACACGCTGGCGATTATGCAAAGCCGCGCCGCCGGATTTCCGTCCGCGCAGATCATTCACAACGCGGCCAATCAAAAACTAGCGCGTACTTTGAATATTGGCCTACGGCGCTGTCAGGGCGAGTATATTTTCCGCCTTGACGCCGACGATTTGCTGGCGCCGGACGGTCTGGAAAAAATGCTGAAAACTCTGGCGCAAAATCCGCAGGCCAACGGCGTGGTCTGCGACCGCCTGCACATCGACGCCGCCGGTCAGCCCAAACGCATGTCGCTCACGCTGACCGAGGATTATTATCTCAAGAAAAACATTTTGTTCCGCACGGCTTTTGGCGGCCAGCCCTGCCTGATTCGCAAAGACATTTGGTTCGCCGCGGGGTTATTCAATGAAAATCTGCGTTTCTGGGAAGATTATGAAATGGGCTTGAAAATGGCGCGGCATATTCACATCGTCGGCGTGCCGGAGCGTTTGTATTTTTACCGCGAATACGCTGACAACATGACCAGCCGTAGCCGTCAGGACAAAACCCCGCGGACACGCGCGCAGATTCAAAACCTGAAAAACGCGCTGTTCACGCCGGCTGATTACATCAACGACTGGGAACAGGTCAAGCGGCACAAAGACCTGTTGTTTGATTACGCGGCGGAGCGCAGCCAAAAATACGCTAATATTATTCTGCGCTGTGCTCTGCATTTGGCCGCGCTGGGACGCCGGTCGGACGCGCTCGCCGAATTAAAAAAAGCCGAATATCTCGCGCCGCAGGTCAATTACAGCGCGTTTGCTTTTTTGCTCAAACTTGGATTTAAAAATCTCGATAAATTCCGCGTCAACATGAACTGCTGGTTTAATTATACTTACGACGATCACCATGTAATAGCTGTGCCGGACGGCGGCGGGGAAAGAGCAGACCTCGTTAAAGATCTGCCCTTTTCTGCTTAATTTGCTAATCTGCACGTGAACGATAAAAAAAATTCTTAGAAAATCTTCTTAAATGACCATATGTCGTCCTGTGCACGGCGCATTTTTTCTTCTTGCTCATTAAAACGTAAAATATCCGCTTTTATCTGCTTTTCTGTTTTACCGGTAACAATATCAAAATGAATTCCTTTCAAATGAAGAGCAACCTCGCCATAATTAAGAAGCAGCAGCAATCTCTTCATCTGTAAGATCGATACCGTTAACATCTTTATCTATGATTTTGTTAGCCTGTTCTTCATAACGATCCACTTCTGAAATAATAGCGGAAAGAAATTTTGCTTTTTCTTCCGGATTGTTAAGTATAACCTGCATTTCATTGTGCCCTATTATTCCATCACCAGCTCCAATTCTCTCTGCTGTCTTGTTTTTCAAATTAGTATGGACAGCAGCAATGCCAGTATCAAATTTTTTAAGTCCCTCAGTAACAAGAACAGGATCGTATGTCTGGTAAGAAAAGCCAGGATTAATACTACCCATTGTAATCACCTCCTTTCGCATACAGCTTGAGGTGATCAAAACCACTAAAACTATTTAAAGAATTTATCCGGCAATTAGTTTTGTCG
>JAITIE010000036.1 GCA_031279615.1 Candidatus Margulisiibacteriota bacterium
AGCACACCGACAATCTCGTTGTTTTTGCCGAGCAGCGGCTTGGACACCGTGACGCACAATTCACCGATATATTTGGAGACATAAAAATCCGAAACCAGCACTTTTTTGGTGGCGACGGCGTCTTTGAACCAGCTGCGGTCAGCAAACTCGCCGACCAGCGCGCTGTATTTATTTTCATCCTCCGGCTGCGTGATATTGCGCGTGATTTTGTGGCCTTTGGGATCGACGACATAGATCAATTTGATAAATGCTTCGTTGGCGCTGAAATCCTGCAGGATCGGCTCGATGACCGCCGGATCAAGCGTCAACAGCTCCGCGCGGTATTTGTCCGCCAGGCTGTTAATCACAGCGATCGCCAGGCGGCTGCCTTTTTTCTTCAAGCCTTCCAGATCAGAATGGAACAAGCTCGGCAGATTTTTTTTGGCCTGATCGATCAGCTCCGCTTCGGAAATAGTGGACACGCGGTCTTTGGCGTACTGCGCCATGACCCATTTGTAAATGCGCTGCAAACGCGGATCGTCCTTGGCGATTTTTCTCTCCTCAGGCAGGCGAAAACGCTCATTGATCCAAAAAGCGATGCCCGCCGTGCCGGACTTATCGGTGATCGCCACGGACATCGGTCGGTTGAGCAGCTGGCCGGTGTCAAAAATATTGTAAATACGTTCGTTCTTGATCGCGCCGTCCGCGTGGATGCCCGCGCGCGTCGTGTTGAAATCGCGGCCAACAAAAGGCTGATTGGGCGAGATCGGATCGCCGAGGTCGTCGTGATAATAGCGCGCCACATCCGTGATAATCGTCGTGTCTATACCGCAGGTGTCGCCGCCATGCATAGCAATATAGTCCATGAGCAGACCTTCCAACGGCGCGTTGCCAGTGCGCTCGCCCCAGCCCAGCAATGTGCCATTGACCGCCGCGCAGCCGTACAGCCAGGCCGTCGTCGCGTTGATGAGCACTTTATGAAAATCATTGTGGCCGTGCCACTCCAGCAGTTCCGCAGGCACGCCGGCTTCCTGACGCAGAGCGTGAAAAATTTTGGGCACGCTGCGCGGCAAGGGCGCGTTGGGATACGGCAGACCGAGACCCAGCGTATCGCAGGCGCGGATTTTTATAGGAATCTTGGCCTGCCGGCTGCGCTCCATGAGCGCCTGCGCAAAAGGCAGGACAAAGCCGGCAAAATCCGCGCGGGTAATGTCTTCAAAATGACAGCGTGGCCGCACGCCTTCCTCCAGCGCGGCATCCACCACCGCCAGATAATCTTCCAGCACCTGCCGGCGGTTTTTTTTCAGTTTCAAAAAAATATGATAGTCCGACGAGGAAGTTAAAATGCCGGTCTCCCGCAGTCCCATCGCCTTGACCAGTTTAAAATCTTCTTTGACCGCGCGGATCCAGCCGGTGACTTCCGGAAATTCACAGCCTAGCTCCAAACATTTTTCCACGGCTCTTTTATCTTTGTCCGTATAGAGGAAAAATTCCGACTGGCGGATCACGCCGCGCTCGCCGCTCAATTTATGCAGAAACTTGTAGAGCTGCACGATCTGCTCCACATCGTAGGGTGGACGGGACTGCTGGCCGTCGCGAAAAGTCGTGTCCGTAATCCAGGTGTCTTTCAGACGCAGCGGCGGCACGGTCTTTTTTTCAAACTCGATCACCGGCACTTTGCTGTACTCAAAATAATTTTCGTACAGATTTGGCCCGGCCACATCTTGCAGTTTATATTTTTTTACTTTTTTGACCATGCGCCACCTTATCCAGCAGGTTTGTTATTTTATCACAACGCGAAAAGAACGGACAGTGTTTAGCGTCGACAATTTCCTGCCAGGCCGCGTCCGGCCGCAAACTTCGCAAATACTCTGCTTCGCTAAACGAAATTATTTTATCGGCGCGCGCATGCAGAATGCCCAGCGGATAATGCCCGCCGCGCACAATGTCGGTCAAATCAGCGGTGTGCAAAGCCCGCAGATAATTTAAAGCGCTGGTCTTATCGTCAATAAAATATTTTTGCAACAGTAAATTTTCGTCCGGAGTATTATCCATCAGCCGCAAGAAATGTTTGACTGCGCCGTGAAAATCTTTCTGACAAGCCAGGTAAAAACTTTTTTGCGCTTCCGTATCTCGGGAAAAAATCGCCGCGGAGTTGACCAGCAGCACCGCCCGTGGCCGCAGTTCCCGTGCCGCCAATAAAGCTAATTGTCCGCCCATCGACCAGCCGAGCAAAAGCGGCGCGATAATATTTCTTCCCGCGCTGAATTTTTGCAAGGCATCTGCCGCCTGCTGATACGCATCGCCGTCAATTACCGGCGGCGGCGTGAAATAATGCAATTCATAATCCGCAAATTTTTCGGCAAAATTTGCCAGGAACTCCGCGCGGATATTCCAGCCGGGGATGAAGACCAGAGATTGCCGCCGCTTGTCAGCCTTATTCATTTCCCGCATTATACCAGCAGATGGCTTGAGATTTTACGTAGTTTTATTTAAGTTTTTATTTTAGTTTTTTTTCAGCAAATCTGTCGGCAACACGGCAGGAACAACAGACTGCACGAAATCTCTGATATTGCGCGTTACAATATAAGCAGCGTTTAGGCGTTTAGCGCAGGCTGCCTGCACCGCATCTTCAAAATCCGACATAGCGCTGGCAAATGCCTGCCTAATATCGGATTTGGTAACATCAGCTATCTCAACCAAATTAACAATATCCCGCAATGCCCCGCGCAATTTGTCAGGCGCAAGATATTTACGCAGAATGTAAGTAACATCCGTAATTGTCAACGCGGATATATAACCTCTAATTTGTTTACGCTCGCAGCTTTTTAAAATTTGCAGAGAATCAGCATAACCCTCTCGCCTGGCAAGAACATCCACAATAATATTGGTGTCCAGCAGAATTTTCATTGTCTGGCTAGACGCTCTTTTTTGAGAGCTTTTTCACTCACACCGGACGGCACTAAGCCGACCAAACGGTCTGCCAAAAATCCGCTCTCGACCGGCAGTTTAACGTCAAAAGGCAATCCGCCACTGAGAATAACCTGATTCAAAAAAACATTTATCGCTTCCGCGGTCGTCATTCCCAGCCGCCCTAATATAGTTTCTACACCAGTTTTAACATCTGGCTTTACTCGCATATGAATAGCCGCTGTTTTAGACACAATTAACACCTCTGACATACATTATATCACATTTGATACACAAATGCAACAATTTATCTATCAAGATAGAGATCTCCGCCGCGCGTGTCGTAAATAACCGTCACAGGAAAATCCCGGACGGTCAGGCGGCGCACGGCCTCCGTGCCCAGTTCGGGGAAGGCAATTATTTCCGCGGCCATAACCGACCGCGCCAGCAAAGCCCCCGCGCCGCCGATCGCGCCGAGATACAACGCTTGATTTTGCTGAAAGGCGGCCTTGACTTCCGG
>JAITIE010000056.1 GCA_031279615.1 Candidatus Margulisiibacteriota bacterium
CTGGCCGAGGATTTTTTCGCCGACCGACGGATCGATCGCCAAAAACGAACCGTACTCCGAATGATGCAGCGAGCCGATCATTGTTTCCTCCAGACGCGGGTCGATCGTCAGGACGGTCAGCGTGTCGTCCTTGTCCGCGTACTGCGAGCAGATCTGCCGCGCCAGCGCCTGCCGCACATACTCGGCCAGCAGGCTGGTGTCGCGCGAGACATGCGCGTAATCCGCCAGTCTCTCCAGTATCGTGGAGAGGTCGCGGATGGAAATTCTTTCCTTGACGAGCAATTGCAACACTTTGTGCACCTGACCGAGCGAAAGCATATCCGGCACCAGTTCACGCACGATCGCCGCGTTGGTGTTTTTGACCAGCTCCAGCAGGGACTGCACGTTTTGGCGCGTCATGATTTCGTCAGCGTGTTGTTTGACGACTTCGGTGAAATGATTGGCAATGTAGTCTACCGGCGACAGCACCGTGCTGCCCGCTTCCTGCAGCTGCGGCAGAAAATCATCGACTACCCACGCGCCGGGCAGTTTGGTTATCGGATCGACGGTTTCCTCGGCGGTAATATTTTTCGCTGACAACTCCTGCGCGGACGTCGGCACGTAATGATAATTGACCAGCGCCACGCCGTTGGAAATTTTCGTGCCGCGGATTTCCACAACATATTCATTGGGCGGCAAGGACAGATCGTCCATGACGCGCACACCCGGGATCACAAAACCCAGCTCCTGACCGATGTGATAACGGATAAGCGTGATCCTTTCCAGCAGCGGGCCGTCCTGACTGGGATCGATCAGCGGCACCAGATTACGTCCGGTCTTCAGCGCGATCGGATCCAGCGCCAGTGTGCTCAGCAGACTTTCCGGTTTTTTCATCGCTTCTTTGGCCGCGTCCTCGCCGCTGGTGCCCAGCGCGCGTCCCAGTTCGGCCATTTCCGCTTTGGCTTTGGCGCGCATGATCGAAAAAGCCACGATGCCGAGCAGTCCGGAGAGCACCAAAAACGGCGCTGTCGGCAGACCGGGCACCAGTCCGAAAAGTCCCAGCACCAGCGACGCGAAAGCAAAAGCGCGCGGCTGATTGCCGAGCTGTCCGATCAGGTCCGCGCCCAGCGAGTCCGCCGAAGCGGATTTGGTCACGACCAGACCGGTGGCGATAGACATCAGCAGAGCCGGCACCTGACTGACCAGGCCGTCGCCGATCGTCAGCTTGAAAAAAAGATTGGCGGCTTCGGCCATCTCCAGCCCCTGCTGCATCACACCGATCAGCAGGCCGCCGATCATCTCCACCAGCAAAATAACAATGCCGGCGATGGCGTCGCCACGCACAAATTTATTCGCGCCGTCCATCGCGCCGAAAAACGAAGACTCTTTGGACAGATCCTCGCGGCGTTTCTTGGCCATATCGCCGTCGATCAGGCCGGCGTTTAGGTCTGCGTCGATCGACATTTGTTTGCCGGGCATGGCGTCCAGAGTGAAACGCGCGGCCACTTCCGCGACGCGCTCGGCGCCTTTGGTGATCACGATAAAATTGACCAGCGTGATGATCACGAAAATCACGCCGCCGACCACGAAATTGCCGCCGGTCACAAAGTTAGCAAAGGCTAGAATAACCTGCCCGTTAAAAGCTTTGCCCTGGCTCAAAATCAGCCGCGTCGAGGAAATATTTAGCGCCAAACGAAAAAGCGTGACGACCAGCACGATAGACGGGAAAGACAGCAGGTCGAGGGATTTTTGCAAGAACATCGAGATCAGGAGCATCACGATGCCGATCGAGATAGAGAAAACCAAGAGAATGTCTAGCAGCCAGGTCGGCAGAGGTATCATCATCATCGCGATGATTAAGATCAACGCCGCTAAAACGCCCAGGTCGCCGCCGCGGAATAAATCGCGCAGGCCGCTAACTTTGGGCTGATCGGTTGTTGTTGTGGCTGCCAAGTAAACTGCCCCCTGCTTTGCCCCAAATTTAACATATTTCCGGCACAAATTCTATGCGAATTTTTTCGTTCTTTCTAAAATTAAATACCCTTGCCTAATATTAGGTTTAAATACTATTTATTATCCACCGTCGGTTTATATTTGTTTTTGCTTTTGTTGCGGCCAAGCTTGTAGACAAAAGCCAGCACTTCCGCCACCGCGCGGTACAATTCCGCCGGCAGCTCGTCGCCGACCTCGGTGGTGTCATAAATCCGCCGCGCCAGCGTCTCGTTTTCCACGATCGGCACGTAATGTTCCTCGGCGATTTCTTTAATCTCCTGCGCGAAGATGCGCTGGCCTTTCGCCAGCAGCACCGGCGCTTTGTCCACGTCGGCCTTGTAGCGGATCGCGCAGGCCAGATGCACTGGATTGGTCACGACCACGTCGGCGCCCGGCACCGAACCCTTTTGGCGTTTCTGCGACATCTCGCGCTGTTTCTGCCGCTGCGCCTGTTTGATCGTCGGATCGCCTTCCAAGCGTTTGTATTCTTCTTTGACCTCATGCTTGGTCATTTTGGCGTTTTTGTTAAATTCATAGCGCTGATAAAAATAATCCAGCGCCGCGATCACAATGTACAGCCAGCCGACTTTCGTGGCGATTTCCATAACCAGCTGACCGGTAAAAACCATGATCGTGAAAGGATCCAGCACCATGGCGTTGATGACCGTGCCGATATGTTTCAGAATAATCGAAAAAGTCACGTAGCCAACCAAAAGGATTTTGACCAGCGTGATCAAAATCTGGATCAGGCCTTTGAGCGAAAAAATTCTTTTCAAGCCGCTCATGGGGTTGAGTTTGTTGAGATCGGGTTTCATGGACTCGCCGGAAAATAAAAACTGGGTCTGGATCATATTCACAATTATGGTCGTCGCAAAAATAATCGCCAGCAAAACTAAGATGCTCATCAGGATCGTGAGCACACCGTAGGAAAAAAGGCCGGTGAACATGCCGAGATTGAGATTGCGGGCGCTCGGGATCTGGCGGAACATTTCCTGGGCAAAAGATAACAGCCGGTACCAGATGCTCTCGGCTTGTCCGGCAAAAACACGATAAGCGACGATTAGCAAAACGGCGGTGGAAATTTCTTTGGAATGCGGGACCTGGCCTTGTTTGCGCAATTCCTGCAGCTTATGGGGCGTGGGCTCCTCTGTTTTATCTCCCGACTCTTCGCCCACCAGCGGCTCCCGCGGTTATTTTTTTCTGGTCGCTTTTTTAGCGGCGGCCAGTTTTTTCATAAATTTATCCACGCGGCCTTCCGTATCCAAAATCTTTTGTTTGCCGGTGAAAAGCGGATGGCAGGCCGAGCAAATATCCACGCGGACCTCTTTCAGCGTCGAGCCGGTCTTAAACTGCGCGCCGCAGGCGCAGGTGGCCGTTACTTCATGATATTCAGGATGAATGCCTTTTTGCATATTTTTCCTCCAAAAAAGTGGACTAATTTTACAATACCGCGGATTTTTTGACAATGTGTGTCTGTTTCCGGCGCGCCTATTTCCTGCTAAAATAAATAAGCATGCGTAAATTTCACCAAGCTCCGGCAAAATTATTTTTTTTGACGCTTTGCTCTTTTTTATCCGCCGGTATCTGGCAGGATTTCAACGGCCGTTTTGAGGCGCGTGTGCCGCCCGGGTATCCGCCGGTGGATATAACCAGCGTCAGTGATTTCACGCCGCTGGTCGGCCAGGCGGTCAAATTTACCGCGCGCCAAGCCAACGGCGCGGCTGTCATTGTCATCGAAGGGCGCAGTAATCTGGAGGAAGTCGACACGCTGACTTTTTTCTGCCGGACGGACACCAGCTGCGAGATGGAGATCGCCCTGGCGGACAGCCGTTCGATCACCGCTTTTGAGAATATCAAAAATTATCTGCCTGACCAGGCACTCACCCGGCAGTGGCAAAGAGCTGAAATACCGCTGGCTGGCCGCGAAATCAATATGCACGACCTGCGTAAAATTTACGTGCAGTTACTGCCAGCCGAAGACGCTGAGCCTGTGTTGTATCTCGACGACATCACGCTGGAAAAAGCGGAGAAAATAAGGCCCAATTATCAAGTCGTTTACAATTTTGACAACGACCAGCAGAGCATTTTTGCCGCGCTGCCGACGCTCAACACGCGCAACGCTTACCTCACGCTGGCCGTGGAGAGCCAAAATCATTACGGCGCGCAGGGCAAATCCCTGCAATGCTCTTTCGAAACCCGGGAAAATCCGGCGGAAATCTTTTTTCCCATGACGCCCTACCCTAAAAAAAATACTAATCTCACGCTGACCAAGACCAGCCTGGCGCTGCGCAGTGAATATCCGCTGACCTTGACGCTCGTGCCGGAAACCAGCGCGGAGCACAAGAAAATACAATTTGGCGAAGCGCGCCGGGTTCGCCAGTATCAGATCACTTTGCGCGAACCGGCCTGGCAAAAACTCACGCTGCCCCTGCTGAACGGAGCCGACTATTACGGCTTGCGCATCATTATTCCGGCGCAAACCAGCGGCGTGTTTTATCTTGACGATTTGAGTCTAAATTAACGGTCATCTCGGCTTCGCTCGATGACCGTTGTGCTTTTTTTCTCTAGATCATTCGATGATCCGCTCACCGAGCGTAGTCGAGGTGAGTGACAATCCCCTCTACTTCACGAA
>JAITIE010000075.1 GCA_031279615.1 Candidatus Margulisiibacteriota bacterium
CAAATCGAAAAAGGCACGCGCAATTTGTCCGTCAAAACTCTCTGGCAGATCGCCGCGGCTCTGAATATCAAGCCGGTATCGCTCCTGCCGGAAAACCGCCAGATCAATACGCGCGACAATTATCTCAACAGAATTATTCCGGTCTTAAATAAACTGGAGACGCAGAAAAAAGAAGTCGTCCTGCACGTGGTCAAGGAATTATCTTTGCAGCTGGCGAGGATTTAGAGGATAAATTTCAAAAAACTCCTGATTTCAGATATACTATATATTATGCTCTCTCTAAAATACGATGCCGCCGGTTTGCTTCCTGCTATCGTGCAGGATTATCAGGACGGCGCGGTGCTGATGCAGGCTTATATGAATGAAGAGGCCGTGCAAAAAACTCTGGCCAGCGGCGAGACCTGGTTTTACTCGCGCTCGCGGCAGACGCTCTGGCACAAAGGCGCCACATCCGGCCATATTCAAAAAGTGAAAGAAATTTACGCGGACTGCGACCGGGACTGCCTGCTGCTCAAAGTAGAGCAGGTCGGCGGCATTGCCTGTCACACGGGACAGCGAAGCTGTTTTTACGAAAGGTTAAAATAATGGAAACTCTGGAAAAAGTTTATCAAATCATTCAACAGCGGGCGGCGCAGCCGGAAGCCGGGTCCTACACTAACTATTTATTAGACCAAGGGCTGGACAAAATCCTGAAAAAAATCGGCGAGGAGGCCGGCGAAACCATCATCGCCGCCAAGAACGGTGAGAAAACCGCGCTGGCCGGAGAGATCGCTGATTTACAATATCATTTACTGGTAATGATGTATAATTTAGGCGTGACTCCAGCCGATATCGAGCAGGAATTAAACAGTCGTTTTGCCAAAGGGGGTTTTCATGGCCGAGCCGGAAAATAAAATTGACTTAACCAAAATTTCCGCAATGGACTGGCTGAAAATCGCCGCGGTGCTGATCGCCGCCGCGGTCATTTTGTACCGCTGTTTTCTGCCGTTCCGCGCCGAGTATGCCTTTCGCGAGGCCTACAATCTGGAGGCGCAGATGAACTCGCCGAATCTGTCCGCGGAACGCCGGTCAGCCGCCGCGCAGAAAGCCATCGAGAAATACGAAAAAGTTAAAAAGCTGGCGCCGTGGGAAACTTACTATCATATACAATTGGCGCGGATTTACGAAACGCAGGCGCGGCAGGAAACCGAGCTGGAGAAAAAACTGGAAAAAATCAAACAGGCTGACGATATTTATGACCTTTGCTTAAAAATTTCGCCGACTAATCCCTGGTACGTCATGCGCAAGGCTGAGATTTACGGACTGTATGCGGAGATTGAGACGGACGAGGCCAAAAAAGCGGAATTATTGCGTTTGCGTGAAGCCAAAATTATGGAGTCCGCCGAACTGGATCAAAACAACGGCATATTTCAATCCGCCGCGGCCAATCTCCATTTCCAAAAAGGCGAGCTGGAGCAGGCCGCGGCAAAATACCAGCATGTGCTGGAAATAGACGACCGCACCGGCGAAGCGTATATCATGCTGGCGGAGATCGCCCGCCGTCAGGGTCAGCCGGAAAAAATAGAAGAACTGTATAAAACATTGATTGAAAAAAATCCGGCCTTCCCCAACACGCGTTTATATCTCGGACAGATTTATGAACAGCGCGGCCAATTAGCGGACGCCATTGAGCTGTACAAAGAAGAAGCCCTGCTCGATAAAAACAACGAAACAGCTTATCGGATTTTGGGCAGCGCCTGCTACCGCGCTAGAGAGTGGCGCAATATGGAAGTCGCCTACAACCGTCTGACTATTATCAGACCGGACAATGTGGATTATTATATGTACAAAGCGCACGCGCAAATCCAGCAAAATAAACTCAAAGAAGCGCTGGATGCTTACGAAGCCGCGCAAGCCTTGCGTCCCGACGACGCCAATATCCGCAACAACATCAACGCTTTGAAAGCACGGGGGATTTAAATGCGCCGGCTGCTGTTGATTTTGCTTGTCAGCGGCGCGGTTATCTTCATCTACCTTGGTTTGTTTTTCTTGAACACGCGCGGCGGCGGGGAAAAAATCACGGTTTATTTCTACCGTTACGAACAATTATACGCGGCGGAACGCGCTTTGCCGGAAAACATTTTGTCGATATCCGCCGCGCTGCAGGAATTATTTGCCGGGCCAAACACCGAGGAAAAAAGCAACCGCGTGCAGACGATGATTCCCGCCGACCTGAAATGGCGCGATTTTTCTATCGAAAAAGATATTTTGGTTTTAAATCTCAACGAGCCGTTGCTGCGGATTTCCGGCGGGTACAATGTCATCGACAGCATCCTCAAGCAAATAGTCTTTACAGCCACGGAAATAAAAGGTATAAGAGCGGTGCGTTTTCAGATCAGCGGTCAGCCGGAGCAGACACTCATTATCGGCGGCGAGGGCTACACCATCGACCGGCCGCTGGACAGAAATTATTTTGCGGGAGAACATTGATGACTATCAGTATCAATGACGCCGGGCATGTCGCCAACCTGGCGCGGCTGGATTTGAGCGCACAGGAATTAGCGACCTACACCGAACAGTTAAATCAAATCCTCGCTTACGCCCAAGAGCTGAATAAACTCAATACTGACCAGGTCGAGCCGACCTATCACTCTATCGAAACCGGCACGATTTTGCGCGAGGACAAAGTCATCGATTTTCCGAACCAAGCCGGTCTGCTCCAAAACGGCCCTGACGTCAGCGGGACAAGCTTCGTCGTGCCGAGGATACTCTAACAATGCAGCATTTGACTTTGAAAGAACTGCAAAAAAAACTGCGCGGCGGCGAAACGACCGCGGTCGAGGCCGCGCAAAAAGTTTTCACGCAAATCCAAAAACACGAGCCGGTCGTCAAAGCTTATCTGCAAACTTTTGAAAAAGACGCTCTGGAACAGGCGCAAAAAGCCGATGAATTGCTGCGCTCGACGAACGGCGCCGCCGCGGACAAACAGCCGCTGCTTGGCATTCCACTGGCGATCAAAGACAATATGAATCTGCTGAATACCGAAACGACCTGCGCGTCGAAAATTTTAAAAGGTTACATCTCGCCGTACACCGCCACGGCAGTGCAAAAACTGCAGGCCGCCGGCGCGGTCATCGTCGGCAAGACCAATCTTGACGAGTTTGCCATGGGTTCATCCACCGAAAATTCGGCTTTTCAGCAGACGACCAATCCCTGGGACAGAGCGCGCGTGCCGGGCGGCTCCTCGGGTGGCGCGGCGGCGGCTGTCGCGGCAGACGAGTGTTTCGGCTGTCTAGGTTCGGACACCGGCGGCTCGATCCGTCAGCCAGCGTCATTTTGCGGCGTGGTCGGCTTGAAACCAACCTACGGCTTGGTCTCGCGCTACGGCTTGGTCGCTTTCGCTTCGTCATTAGACCAAATCGGCCCGCTGGCCAAGACCGTTGCAGACGCGGCGTTAATCCTGAACGTCATCGCCGGTTATGATGAGCAGGACTCCACGTCGGTCAAACAGCCGGTCAAAGACTACACGGAATTTTTAGACCGCGACATCAAGGGCCAAAAAATCGCCGTTATCAAAGAACTGCTGGGTGACGGCATTGACGACGCCGTGCGGCAGACTATCCAAACAGCCCTGGACGGCTTGAGAAAACAGGGCGCTATTATTGAGGAAATCGCCATGCCATCTTTCAAATACGCGCTGGCCGCTTATTATCTGGTCGCCACTTCCGAAGCCTCGGCCAATCTCGCGCGTTTCGACGGTGTGCGTTTTGGCCACCGCAGCAAAAACGCCCGGGACATGCTGGAGCTATTCAAAAAATCCCGCGCGGAAGGTTTCGGCGCGGAAGTCAAACGCCGCATCATGCTCGGCACTTACGCGCTGTCCGCCGGTTACTATGACGCCTACTATCTCAAGGCGCAGAAAGTCCGCACGGTTATCAAGCAGGATTACAACAAAGCTTTTGCCCGTTACGACGCCGTGCTTTCGCCGACTTCGCCAAGCGTCGCTTTCAAATTCGGTGAAAAAGTAAACGACCCTCTGAGCATGTACCTCTCCGACATTGCGACCATTCCGGTTAATCTGGCCGGCTTGCCGGGCATTAGCGTGCCCTGCGGCACGGCAGGTGACGCGGTCAGCGGCACGGTAGGTGACGCGGTCAGTGGCGCAACTGGCGGTCTGCCTGTCGGTTTGCAACTGGTCGCCGGAGAATTTGCCGAACAAAAACTGCTGCAAATCGCCGCGGCGGTGGAGCGTGGCAGCCGGTTTGAAAGGATACGCTTATGACAGAATACGAAGCGGTCATCGGTCTGGAAATTCACACGCATCTTAAAACCAGGAGCAAAATGTTCTGCGCCTGCTCCACGGAATTTGGCAAACAGCCCAACAGCAGCGCCTGTCCGGTCTGCACCGGCCAGCCCGGCGCTCTGCCGGTCTTAAATCAAGAGGCGGTCAACCTGGCCATTCGCTGCGGCCTGGCTTTGAACTGTACTATCAACAAAAAAAGCGTTTTTGCCCGCAAAAATTATTTTTATCCTGACCTGCCCAAAGGCTATCAGATTTCCCAATTTGACCTGCCGGTCACTTCTAACGGTTTTGTGAATATCCAGCTGCCGGACGGCGCGGAAAAACGCATCGGCATTACCCGCGCGCATCTGGAAGAAGACGCCGGCAAGCTCGTCCACCAAGGCGCGGAAGGCATCGAGGGCGCGACCGCTTCACATGTTGACCTTAATCGCTCGAGCGTGCCGCTGCTGGAAATCGTTTCGGAGCCGGACATCCGCTCCGCTGAAGAAGCGCGCGCGTATCTGGACAAAATAAAATCCATCTTGCAATTTGCCGGCGTGTCTGACGCCAACATGGAAGAGGGTAAATTGCGCTGTGACGCCAATGTTTCCATCCGCCCCGCCGGGCAAAAAGAATTTGGCGTAAAGGTGGAAATCAAAAATATGAATTCTTTCCGCGCGGTAGAGCGGGCAATCAAGATCGAGATCGAGCGGCAAAAACAGGTTTTGACCACCGGCCAAACGGTCGCTCAGGAAACGCGCAGTTATGACGAGGCCGCCGGCAGGACCGTGTCGATGCGCAGCAAAGAAGAAAGCCACGATTACCGGTATTTTCCCGAGCCGGATCTTTTGCCGCTGCTCATTGACGACGCCTGGATTGACCGCGTCAAAAAAGAACTGCCGGAGCTGGCCGAACAAAGAATACGCCGTTATCAGGACGAGCACGGCATTTCCGCTTACGACGCGCGCGTTCTGACTCTCGACAAAGCCGTGTCGGATTTTTTTGACGCGGCGGCCAAATTATACGCTGGCGACAAAAAGTCCATCGTCAACTGGCTGACCACCGACGTGCTGGGTTATCTCAAGACTGAAAATCTGGAGCTGTCGCAGACCAAGCTCACGCCGGAAAATCTGGTCGAGATGCTCGGTCTCATTGACAACCAGACTATTTCCGGCAAAATCGGCAAAGAACTGATCGTCCAAATACTGAAAACCGGCGCGTCCGCCCGGCAGCTCGTGGAAACCAGCGGCCGGCGGCAGATCACCGACGAAAGCACGTTGCAAAAAATCGTGCAGGAAGTGCTGGCCGCCAATCCCCAGCAGCTCGCCCAGTACCGTTCCGGCAAAACCGCGCTCAAAGGCTACTTTGTCGGCGAGACAATGAAAAAAACCAAAGGCCAGGCCGCGCCGCAGCTGGTCAATCAAATACTGGACAGACTGCTGAAAATTTAAGTCGAGATTTCCTTAAACAAAATCTTTACAAAATCACGCCTGCCGTACAGCACTCTGTCGACGTAGACGATTTTATTTTCACAGCGGTAAAAGATTAGATAGTTTTCGCAAGGTAAAAAACGGTAATCTGTCTTAGGAATAATTATAGAATTTAAGGCGGCGCCGATTTTTGGATAGCGTGCCAATTTAGCAATGCGGGACAGAATTTTAGCGAGCGCCCTTTGCGCCGCGTCGGGACTTGCTAATTCCGCGGCAATATACCGGTGGATTTCTCGTAAATCCTGTCTGACCAGCGGAGCAATTTGCAGTTTGGTCATTCCGTCAGGCCGAGGCTTGTTTTTACTTCAGCCAGAGACAGCCAGCCTTTGCCGCCGGACTGCCGACCCCGCGCCAGTTCGGACAAAAGTTGATTAGTCGCCTGCATTTTTTCGTAATCTTGCAAAGCCAGCAGCGCGTAAAGGCCGCGGCCGTTTTTAGTCAAAAACACCGGCGCGTCAACCGCGACGTCGCGCAGTACTTCGGTGTAATTGCGCAAATCTGAAACCGGTTTAATAGCGGGCATATTATGGCTCCTTTTTAGCTGTAAAAATTATAGCATAATTTAACAGCAAATATAGCAGCATCTATTCCACTTAAATTGCGCTACAATAACGCCTATGGATTTACTCCGTGAATTATTTCATCCTTACAAACGAATAAAAAAAGTGCGTTTCGAGGCCTGCACGATGTGCCAGCTCAAATGCGTGAGCTGTGACACGGCCAATGGCGAATCGCGCCGCAACGCGGTCGGCTGGGGTTATCTCCAGGCCGCCGCTTTTCAAAAATTTGTCGCGCAAAATCCGTCTATCAAAATAATCGAACTTTCCAACTGGGGAGAAATTTTCTTAAATCCCGAAATTGCCGAGATTTTCCGCATCGGCTATGAACACGGTCTGGAGCTGACCGTCGGCAACGGCGCAAATCTGAACAACGTAAAGCCGGAAGTTTTGGAAGCGCTGGTCAAATATCGGGCGCGCTACATTTCGGTGTCGCTCGACGGCGCGTCGCAGGAAACTTATGTCCAGTACCGGCGCGGCGGCAATTTTGACCGCGTGCTGGCCAATCTCAAAATACTCAATGAATTTAAGCGGCAATACAACTCTCCGTATCCGCAGCTCGGCTGGCAGTTTATAGTTTTTGGCCACAACGAGCATGAGCTGGCCAAGGCGCGCGCCCTGGCGGAAGAATTAAATATGGAATTCAAACCCAAACTAAACGCGCACGAAGAAAATTCTCCGCTGCACAATCCCGAAGCCGTGCGCCGCGAGCTGGGATTAAAATATATTTCCCGCGCCGAGCAGGAGCAAAAGACCGGCCGTTTTCGCGCGCTGGCCTGCCATCAGCTCTGGCAGCAACCGCAGATCAATTGGGACGGCAAACTGCTGGGCTGCTGCCAGAATATTTGGGGCGATTTCGGCAACGTGCTGGAGACGCCGCTCAAAGACTTGCTGGTCAGCAAAAAATATGTTTACGCCAAAAAAATTCTGCTGGCGGCTCCGGAAGCCAGAAACCGGCCTTTGCAATACGATTTGCCCTGCGCGCGCTGTGTGTTTTTTCACCGGCTGAAATCGCTGCGCCTCGGGACGTTTAAAAAATAAAACAAGGAGGAATTTTTATGCAAAATTTAAAATTAAACAACGGGGTATCTATACCGGAAATCGGCTTTGGCACGTGGCAGACGCCAGACGGTGAAACAGCAGTGCGGGCTGTAAAGACCGCGCTAGAATACGGCTACACGCACATAGACACGGCGGCTTGTTATGAAAATGAAGCCAGCGTCGGCCATGCCGTGCGGGAGAGCGGAATCCCGCGCGAGAAACTTTTCATCACCACCAAGCTCTGGAACACCGAACGCGGCTATGACAGCGCGTTAAAAGCCTTTGCGGCCAGTCTCCAAAAACTGCAGCTGGAATACATCGACCTGTATCTCATTCACTGGCCGGATAATAAAAATCCTGAGCCGAATATCGCCAGCTGGAAAGCTTTTGAAAAACTTTATAAAGAAGGATTGATCAAAGCGCTCGGCGTCAGCAATTTTCAGCCGCGGCATTTGCGGCCCTTGCTGGACATGGCGGAAATAAAACCGGCGGTCAATCAAATCGAATACCATCCGGGGTACCGGCAGGAGGAAACTGTGGAGTTCTGCCGCAAGCACGACATTTTGGTCGAAGCCTGGAGTCCTCTGGGCTGCGGGCGGATACTGCAAGACTCCAATCTGCGGCGGATCGCGCAGAAATATAATAAATCAATCGCTCAGCTTTGCCTGCGCTGGTGCCGGCAAAACGGGACTCTGCCGCTGCCGAAATCCGTCACGCCGGAACGGATCAAAGAAAACCTGCGGGTATTCGATTTCGAGATCAGCGCGGAGGATATGCAGTATATTAATGACTTGCCGCAATTTGGCTGGTCAGGCTTAGAACCGGACAAGGTGGATTTTTAAAACAGGAAAATATCCCCGTTTCCGCTGATCGAGCATTTTTCGCCGTTAATGATGCGGGTTTTACCGCTGGTCGCTTTTATCTTGTCTATTTTGCCGTGTTCGTCAAAAAGAATTACATCGCCTTGTTTTAGCAAGACATAATCTTTTCCGTAATACACTTTTACAGGCCGCGCTACCACCACTCGTTTAACTTGCCCGCTCGCATAGTACAGCACTTCTTTCCACGCCGGCACGGAAACGCCTGTGTCTACAATGATGGACATCGGCACGTTAAGGCCAACTATAATGTCCGGGAGACTTGAAATAATTTTATGCCGCATAACTCTCCATAAACCAATAAGTAATTTTATACCCTAGTCAGGGTTTTCAGCAAATCCTCGCGTTGCAAAAGTCTCAGCGCTTTGGCCACCTGCCGGTAATTTTTGGGCAAATGCGGCTGCAGCAGGGCTTTTTGAAAAGCGCGTTCCTCTCCGCGCGGCACATGCACCGGCTTTCGCGTGAACGGGTCGAGGCCGGTATAATACATCACGGTTGCCGCTGTCATCGGCGTCGGCGTGAAATTCTGCGCCTGCTCCAAACGGAGGTGATGCTCCTTGAGATACAGCGCCAATTCCAGCGCATCTTTCAGTGTGCAGCCCGGATGCGCGGAAATAAAATAGGGCACGATGTATTGTTTTATATTGTGCGCTTTGTTGAACGCCAGAAATTTATTCAAAAATTTTACGTACAGACTGTAAGACGGTTTGCCCATGACTTGTAAAACATTTTCGCAAATATGCTCCGGCGCGAGACTGAGCTGTCCGCCGACATGATGCGTGAAAAGCATTTCCAGATATTCCGGGTCGAGCAACGCCAAATCATAACGAATGCCGCTGTTGAGCAAAACTTTTTTGACGCCGGGGAGCTGGCGCGCGCGGGCGAGCAGGGCTTTTTGCCGCGTGTGCGTCGTGTGCAGCTGGGGACAGATTTTGGGATACAGACAGCTGGCGCGCGCGCACCCTTGGCCGGTTGCCTGCGGGTATTCCCTCGCGCGCGTAGAAATCCGCGCTCGGTCACACCCTTGGCTGGACTTACAATACATGCCGTACATATTGGCCGTGGGGCCGCCGAGGTCAAAAATCGTGCCTTTAAAATCCGGGTCCCGGCAAATAATCGTCTGCAGCTCTTTGAGAATACTCTCCTCGGAACGGTTGATAATCTGCCGGCCGTGATGCTGGGATATCGCGCAAAAAGCGCAGCCGCCAAAACAGCCGCGGTGCGTGATCGTCGAAAAACGCACAAAATCATAACAGGGAATTTTCCGGCCTGTGTAACGCGGATGCGGCGCGCGCGCAAAAGGCAGGAAAAACAATTCGTCGACTTCTTTGCCGGTCAGATTGTCCGGCGGCGTGGTGACTAAAAATCGGTCTTTGTACGGCTCGACTATAACGCGCGGTTTTTTCTTGCGCCCTTCGCGGAAATACAGCGCAAAATGTTCCGCATGAACTTTCCGGTCGGTTAAAGCTTTTTCCGCCGCCGGTAAAAACAGCCTGTCTTCCGGCACATTGTCGAGAGTCTTATACGCTTTCGTGCTGTTAGGCGGCTGCGGCAGGTCTGCCCACCGGCCGCCCGCGCGCAAATGCTCCGCAATCAACAGCGTCGCTTTTTCGGACATGCCGTAAAGCAGCAAATCGGCTTTGGCGTCGAGCAGCAACGAGCGGCGCGGCTTGTCGTCCCAGTAATCATAATGCACAAAACGCCGCAGGCTCGCTTCCACGCCGCCTAAAACCACCGGCACATTTTTATAAATCTGCTTAATAAGCGAGGTGTACACAATGCTGGCGCGGTCGGGACGGTGTCCGGCTTCGTTATCGGGCGAGTACATATCCGTGCGGCGCGGTTTTTTATCCGCCGTGTAATTATTGACCAGGGAGTCGATATTGCCCGCGCTCACGCAGAAAAAAAGATTGGGCTTGCCCAGCGCGGTGATGCTCCGCGGGTCTTTCCAGTCCGGCTGGGGAATCAGGCCGAC
>JAITIE010000130.1 GCA_031279615.1 Candidatus Margulisiibacteriota bacterium
ACAGCGGGCGGCCAGTGGCCGCCCGCGCGTTTTTTACGATTTAGGATTTTCAATACATATTGAGCGGATCGACATCGATCTCGATTTTGACCGGCGACTCCGCGGGAAAATCAGCATAATTTATTTCTGTGTCTTTCAGCAAAATCTGCCAGCGGTAATAGCCTTTTATTTTACGGATAATACACGGCGTCGGACCCAGAGCCTGCGGCGCGTATTTTTGCGCGTAATGTTCCGCCATTTCTTTGGCCCGCGCTTCGTCAGCCGCCGCAAAAACGATCGCGGTCAGGCGGGAAAACGGCGGATAACTCAGCTCGCGGCGCTGGGTTAATTCCCGCGCGTAAAACCCCGGCGCGTCGTGCCGGGCCGCGGCCTGTATCGCGTAATGCTCCGGCTGATAAGTCTGCACGATTACTTTGCCAGCCCTGTCGCCGCGTCCGGCGCGCCCCGCGGCCTGTGTCAATAATTGAAAAGTCTGCTCGGCGGAGCGGAAATCCGGCAGATTGAGCAGCGCGTCCGCCGCGATAATCCCCACCAAAGTCACCGCGGAAAAATCGTGGCCTTTGGCGATCATCTGCGTGCCGAGCAACACCGCGCGGTCTGTCTCTAGAAATTCTTTCAAAATCTTTTCGTGCGCGCCGCGTTTCCGCGTCGTATCGCTGTCCATGCGCAGGATCCGCGCGTCGCCGAAATATTTTTGCAACTCCGCCTCGGCTTTCTGCGTGCCCGCGCCAAAATATTTGAGATAAGGCCGTCCGCATTTGGGACATTGCCGGTCGGGAATTTTTTCCGCGCGGCCGCAATAATGACATCTGGCCTGGCCGTCGGAGTGATACACCAGCGCCACACTGCAGCGCGGACACTCCAGCGTGTAGCCGCAGGCGCGACAGCTAATGAACGTGGCAAAACCGCGGCGGTTCATCAGCAGCATGGCTTTGCCGCCGCTGTCCAGACAGGCGCGCAGTTCTCTCTGCAAACGCGTGGACAAAACCGAAAAATTGCCGCACTGCAATTCCGCGCGCATATCCACAATCTCGACCGGTGGCAAAGGCCGATCGTTAACGCGCCGCGGCAGATAAATATAGCCATACCGGTCATCCGGCGGATTTTGGAACAAATGGCAGGTTTCCAGCGCCGGTGTGGCCGTGCCGAGCAGGGCTTTGGCGCCGCACAACTCCGCCCGTTTCAAGGCCGCCGCCGCCGCGTGATACCGCGGATTATTGTCCTGCTTGTAAGAACTGTCCTGTTCCTCGTCGATGATGATCAAACCGAGGTTTTTAAAAGGCGCGAACAAGGCCGAGCGCGCGCCGACCGCCAGCTGCACTTCGTTGTTGAGAATTTTTTGCCAGTTTTCCCGCCGCTGTTTGGGAGTCAGCGCGCTGTGCAGCGCAACAATTTTAAAACGCTCGGCAAATCTCCGCACCGTCTGCGGCGTCAAAGAAATTTCCGGCACCAGCACGATGACCTGCTGGCCGGCCGCGCAGACCTCTTGAGCGGCGCGTAAATAAATTTCTGTCTTGCCGCTGCCGGTCACACCGTGGATTAAGACAAATTGTTTTTGCCGGATTAAAGCCAGCGCGGCTTCTTGCGCGGGAGTGAGCTGCATATCACGCGGCCAATTCGCCGGATTGTTGCAAAATGCGCCGCAGGACCAGCGGATAAAAAAGATTTTCGGCCAGCGCGGCCAGCACGGCGGCGGATAAAACCAACTGCTCGACATTAAAAGCCCAGAGCAGGAGGATCAGCGCGCCGTCGCTGATGCGCAGACCGTAAGCTATTCTCCGGCAAAAATCTTCGCCAAACAGATAACGCCGCGCCAAAAAATTGTAGAGATAAAAAACCACCAGACGCAAAACTAACAGCGCCGCCGCCGCGCCCAGCGCCGCCCAGTCGATTTTCAGCCAGACGAAAATCAGCAAAAAAGTCAGCGCGTTGAGCAAACGCCAGAGCTCTAAATTGTAACGCAGACTCCAGATTTTTGTTTTAGTCAGCGCGTTGAGCAAACCTAAAATCAGCGCGGCCACGACGGCATGGTAAGACCAAAACTGATAAGCCAAAAGCAAAAAGGTCAATTGCAGCAGGCGCGCCAGCAAAGAATCCGCCGGCTGTTTGGCCAGATAAATAAAAGCCCGCCAGACCGCAAAAAAGAGCGCCGCGGCGCCCGCGCTCGTCAGGAGGAGCGGCCAGTCTCCAAAACGCCAGCAAAAGCCCAGCAGCAAAGTCACGCAAGAACTTAACGCGCCAAAACCGGGCAGCACGGTGGTCAGCGGCCCGCGCGCCGGCCAGCGGATCAAACGGCACAGCGGCTCATTGAAAGAAATCAGGCCGGCCGCCAATGAAAAATAAATCAGCCACGGCTGCAACGTTTCCGCAAAATTAAAATACCGCGCGGCCAGCAGCAACGCGCCGGCCGCCAGGCCGTAAATCAGCGCGGCGTTGAAAAACAATTTGTACATTTTGCCGCGGACTATTTCCAGCCGGCGCCAGGGAAAAGCATTGCCGATAAGATACGCGGCCAGTGTCAGCAAATAAGGAAAAAACACATAGCCAACCACGCCAAATTCAAAAGCGTAAGTGTATCCTGCCGCTTCCTGCCACGGCGCGAACACCAAAGCCAGTGCCGCGCCGACCAAAGCAAAAACCACATTGTCCACGAAAAAGCGCGCTAAAATCCAGGTTGTAAAAAAAGCCAGCAGCAAGACCACGCCGGGCTGCAGTAAAAATTCCGCAAGTTGCCGCATAATTTATATTGTATTATAAAACTGTGCTAAAATACACCGACTTACAAGACAAGGAGCAGTGTTAAATGACCGCCAAAATTGCGGTGCTGGCCGGTGACGGCATCGGCCCGGAAGTGATCGAGCAAGGTCTGAAAGTTTTAGAAAAAACCGCGCAAAAATTTAATTTGAGTCTGGTATTTACGCCGGCCAAAGTCGGCGGCGCGGCTATAGACCAGGAAGGTTCGGCGCTGCCGGAAACCACGCTCAAAATCTGCCAAAATGCCGACGCGATATTTTTCGGCTCGGTGGGCGGACCCTCATGGGAAAAATTGCCGCCGGAGCAACAGCCGGAGCGCGCCGCCTTGCTGCCCCTGCGCAAGATATTTAATCTTTACGCCAATCTGCGGCCAGCCATTTTATTTAAGCAGTTGAAAAACGCTTCGCCCCTGCGCGCGGACATTGCCGGAGACGGTTTTGATTTGCTAATCCTGCGCGAGCTGACCAGCGGCATTTATTTTGGCCAGCCCAAAGGCCGCGCGGACGACAAGGCTTTTGACACGCTTGCCTACCGTGTGCCGGAGATTGTGCGCGTCGCCAAAGCCGCTTTTGAGGCCGCGCGCAGACGCCGCAAAAAAGTCACCTCGATTGACAAAGCCAACGTGCTGGCCACCTCGGTCATGTGGCGGGAAGTCGTGGTCGAAGTAGCCAAAGATTATCCGGATGTCGCGTTGCAGCATATGTACATCGACAACGCCGCCATGCAGTTAATTAAAAATCCTCAGCAGTTTGACGTCGTGCTTTGCGACAACATGTTTGGCGACATACTTTCCGACGAGGCGTCCATGCTGACCGGCTCGATCGGCATGCTGCCTTCGGCTTCTCTGAGTGACGGCAGTTTCGGCCTCTATGAACCGTCCGGCGGTTCGGCGCCCGATATTGCCGGCCAGAATATCGCCAACCCTATCGCCCAGATTTTGTCCGCGGCTCTGCTCTGCAAATACTCGCTTGGCCGCAGTGACGCGCATGACGCCATTTTCGCCGCCGTCAATCAAACACTGGATGAAAATTACCGCACTTGTGATATAATGTCCGCAGGTTGTCAGGAAGTTTCCACCTCACAAATGGGCGAACTAATCTGTGGCAAGATTTAAGGGAATTACCCTTTGACACACTAAATTAGCGTATCAAGCCTACTGCGTAGGCTTGATACATAAAAAGAAATATTTTAGTACATCAAGGGGTAATTCCTAAATTTAATTTTAGGAGGAAAATATGGCAACTATCACCAAAGACATGACGATCATGGAAGTTTTGCAAAATCACCCGCAGGCGGTCGAAGTGCTGCAGTCTTTAAATCTAGGCTGTCTGGGCTGTATCGCGGCGTCAGGCGAAAGTCTGGAACAGGGCTTGTCCGCGCACGGACTAAATGTCAACGCAGTGGTGGAAAAACTGAACCAAGCTGTTACGGAATAAACTTCGTCAAAACGCCAGCTTACGAAAATAAAATCGCGCCGCCAATCAAGGCCGCGGGTGGTATTGCCGCATCACTTTTTCGAGGCGGTCTTTCGTAATATGCGTGTAAACCTGCGTCGTGGACAATGAGGAATGGCCGAGCAGTTCCTGCACCACGCGCAAATCCGCGCCGCCTTCCAATAAATGCGTGGCAAAAGAATGGCGCAGTGTGTGCGGCGTCACAGTTTTGGGCAAACCGGCCAGCCGGGCATAATGTGCCAGATTGCGCTCGATAGACCGCTGAGTCAAACGGCCGCCTCTTAAATTCAGAAATAACGCGCTTTCTTTATTGCTATTATTTTTAGCCAAAGCGGGACGGATCTTTTGCAGATAATCCCGCAAAACGCGCGCGGCGCGGGGACTGATCAAAACTATTCTTTCTTTGGCGCCCTTGCCCAAAATCCTGATCTCACCGGCGCGCAAATCCAGATCAACTGGCTGGATATTGACCAGCTCGCTGACGCGGATGCCGGAAGCGTAAAGCAATTCATACACCGCGCTGTCCCGTCCCCGTTTCAAGCCAGCCGCGCCGCGCTCGACCATGTCTAGCAGTTGATTTGCTTCCGCCGCCGTCAAAAAATCCGGCATGTTTTTTTCTAGTTTTGGCGAGTTGATTTTCTGCCAGGGATCGGCTGAAACTAATTTATTTCTTAATAAGAATCTGCCAAAAGATTTATGCGCGGCGACACAGCGCGCGATCGAACGCTTGGCGTAATTTAGCTTGGACAAATATCTCAAGTAGCCGCGAATGACTTCGACCGTAATCGCGGCGGCGTTTTGCTCGCGGCAATACCGCACAAAATAACGCAGGTCCCGCGCGTAGTTACTAATCGTGTGTGCCGAATAATTTTTATTCTGCCGGAGATAGGTCAGAAAATCCGCCGTGGAGTCCGGCATCAGGCCACGCTGGGTATTTCCAGCGGCATATCCAGTGACACAGATTTCTTGCCGCGGTCGGCTGTTACGTCAGCGCCCAGACCGTACCGCGCGCGCAGTTCCGGCGTCAGCTCTTTTTCCCCGCCGTGCTGATACAGCCATTTGCTCGGTTCTTTTTCGCGCAAATCGATGTGAATATATTTGCGGTCCGGATCGTAGCCCAGTCCGGTAATCTCTGGAAAAGTTTCGAGATAACGGAAAATCTCCGGCAAAAATTTTTCCTCTGCCGCGCCAAAGTCCACCGCTTTGCCAATGCCGTGATAATTGCGTTTCGGCCCGGGCTCTTCCAGCTCGATATTGTCACAGACAAAAGCGCGTTTAATCGCCAGCGGCTGATTAAATTTCACCCACACGTCTTCCAAGACGCCGACCAGCGTCAGAGAAATTTTTACTTCCTGCCGGCATTGGCCGCAGTTGCAGACAAACATATTGCTGTCGAAATGTTCCGAAAGATTGCCCATAACTCGAAGTATAGCACCGCCGCCTATTTTGGGCTATCAATTATAAAATCGCCAATTCCGGACATTCTTTTTTTAGTTTTCTGCGCAGAACCGGCACGATGATTTCCTCGGTCTCACGATGGCCGCAAATTTTTAATTCCAGCCCCAGCTCCTCGGCCAAAAGCTGATCGTGATAACCGGCCTCGCCCACGATCAACAATTCCGCGCCTTTATCGTAAGCTTTGGACACCAAAGAACCGCCGGAGCCGGAACACACTGCGATTTTCTTATACCGGGTATATTGCGAATTTTTTTCTGGCCGGCCAATCAGCCCGATGCCGTAAACGCGCCCGCTGTTGCGCAAAGGATACAAATCGTAAGCGATTTCCTCATAAGGATGTTTGGCTCTGACCGCGTTGAGCAGAGCGCCGATTTTCTCCTCCGCGATTATCGTCTCGATCCTGACCTCCTCGGCTTTCGCCAATTCACCCTCTCTGCCAAGATACGGTTTGGCGCCGCGCAGCGGGCGAAAGGTGCCCGTGCCGTCCAGCCGGAAAGTGCAGTCCGAGTAATTGCCGATATGTCCGCCGCCCGCCGCGGCAATAGCTCCATGCACGGCCTCGACCGCCTCGCGCGGCGTAAAGACCACATATTTATAGAGCTGTTCTTTATAAGTCGGCTCCAGCGTCTCGCATTTTTGCGGGTCCAGGCCGCACTGTCTGGCCAGCGTCCAGTTCACGCCGTCAGGAGCGGCGTCCAGATTGGTGTGCGCGACAAAAACCGCAATATTATTCCGAATAAGTTTGGCAATATTTTTGCCCGGCGGACGCCGCAGATCGATGCTGTCCAGTGGCCGGAAAAACAATGCGTGATGCGCGACAATTAAATCCGCTTTTTGCCTGACCGCC
>JAITIE010000159.1 GCA_031279615.1 Candidatus Margulisiibacteriota bacterium
GTTATAATCGGCCAATGACCCAGTATACAGCCCCGCGCGGGACGCGTGATATTCTGCCGGAAGAAACAACTCTGTGGCAGTTTGTCGAGCAAAAAGCGCGCGAGATTTTTGCCCTGTACAATTTTCGGGAAATCCGCACGCCGGTTTTTGAACAGACGGAATTATTCTTGCGCGGCATCGGCGAGAACACCGATATCACGTCCAAAGAAATGTACACTTTTCAAGACCGCAAAGGCCGCAGGCTCACCCTGCGTCCCGAGGGCACGGCGGCGGTCGTGCGCGCCTATCTGGAAGCTAACCGCCATAATCAAGAGCCGCTGAGCAAGCTCTGGTATCAAGGGCCGATGTTCCGCTACGAGCGGCCGCAGGCGGGGCGTTACCGGCAGTTTCACCAGATCGGCTGTGAGGTCTTGGGCGCGGGCAACGCTTATCAAGACACGGAAGTGATCGCCATGGCGCAGCATTTTTTTGCCGCGCTGGGGCTTAAAAATCTAGAAGCGCATATCAACAGCGTGGGTTGCAAAATTTGCCGGCCGGTGATCAAAGAACGGCTGAAATCTTTTTTGGGCGACAATCTGGACAATCTGTGCGAGGACTGCCGCAAGCGTTTTGAAACCAATCCACTGCGCATACTCGACTGCAAAAATCCCAAGTGCAACGATTTTTTTGTCGGGTTGCCGGATATTTCCAGCGTGCTGTGCGCGGACTGCAAATCGCATTTTCACGATGTGCAGGATTATCTCAATATTTTAAAAATAAAATGCAAGGTCAATCCGCGGCTGGTGCGGGGTCTGGATTATTACACCAAGACAGTTTTTGAGGTGATTTCCGGCCAGCTCGGCGCGCAGAACGCGGTCTGCGGCGGCGGACGTTACGACAATCTCGTGCAGGAGCTCGGCGGCCCGGCTCTACCGGCGGTGGGTTTTGCTTTTGGCCTGGAGCGCGCGGTGCTGATCATGCAAAATCAGAACATTACCGTTCCGGAAATCCGTCCGTATATTTTGCTGGCGCCGCTCGGTGGGAATGCCTGCGGCCGCGCGGCGGTATTTGCCGCGGAGCTGCGGCGCGGCGGTGTTCCCGCCGAGATCGACGTGTCCGCCAAAGGTCTGGGCGCGAAACTAAAATCCGCCAATAAACTCGGCGTGGCTTATGTTTATATACTTGGCGACAATGAGCTGCTGGAAAAATGCGGCCAGCTTAAAAACATGCTGACCGGAGAGCAGGAAAAAGTCGCTTTTACGGATTTGGCGGCGCGGCTGCAAAAAAATTATTGGAAAGACAGGGGAGAAAAATAATGTGGAGAAAATGCGGCTCTTTGCGCCGGGAGGATATTGGTCAGGAGATACAGCTGCGCGGCTGGGTCAACAGGCGGCGCGATCACGGCGGCGTAATTTTCGTGGATTTGCGCGACCGCAGCGGCCTGGCGCAGATCACTTTTAACGCGGAACTGAACGCCAACCTGCACAAGCTGGCCGATGAATTGCGTTCGGAATACGTCGTGTCTCTCACCGGCCGGGTGATTGCCCGCAGCGCAGAGAACGTCAATCCCAATATGCCTACGGGTGAGGTCGAGGTCGAAGGCCGGACGCTGACGATTTTGAACACGGCCAAAACGCCGCCGATCTCGGTTTGCGACGAGCAGGAAGTGGACGAGTCCATTAAATTGCGTTACCGCTATATCGATCTGCGCCGCGACGATCTGAAAAACAATCTGATTTTGCGCTCCGATATCCTGCGCGTGACGCGCGAGTATTTGTACGCGCAAGATTTTCTGGAAATCGAAACACCGCTCTTGACCAAATCCACGCCGGAAGGCGCGCGCGATTATTTGGTGCCGAGCCGCGTGAAGCCGGGCAAATTTTACGCGCTGCCGCAGTCGCCGCAGCTTTTCAAGCAATTGCTGATGGTTTCCGGCTACGAAAAATATTTTCAAATTGCCAAATGTTTCCGCGATGAAGATTTGCGGGCTGACCGCCAGCCGGAGTTTACTCAAATTGACCTGGAGCTGTCCTTTGCGGACGAAAAAGAAATTAGGCGGCTGGTTGACGGACTGCTGGCGCGGATCCTGACGCTGGCCGGCCGGAAATATCCCGACGCGGCGCCGGAAATTACCTATGCGGACGCGGTCAATTTTTACGGCTCGGACGCGCCTGACCTGCGTTTTGACCTGCGCTTGACGGATATTTCCGATATTGCGGCGCAGTCCCAGTTAAAAGTTTTCAAAGAGGTGGTCGACCGCGGCGGCATAGTCAAGGCCATCAATGTGAAAAACGCCGACGGCAAATTATCGCGCAGCGCGCTGGACGCCTACAAGGATTTTGTCGGCAAATTTGGCGCCAAAGGTTTGGCCTGGATCACGATCCGCCAAAACGAGCTTAATTCGCCGATCGCCAAGTTTTTTAGCCAGGAGCAGCTGGACGCGCTCATCGCGCGTTTGCAGGGCGAGGTCGGCGATATATTGCTGTTCGTGGCGGACAGCAAAAAGGTCGTGCATGACGCGCTGGGCCGACTGCGCTGCGCTATCGCCAAAGATTTGCGGCTTTACGATCCGCGCGAGTTTAAATTTTGCTGGGTGGTCAAATTTCCGTTATTCGAACGCAATGCCGAGGGCAGGCTCACGTCCACGCATCACCCGTTTACCAAACCGCTGGATGAGAATTACGACGAAAATACTTTGGCGGCCGCTTACGATATTGTGCTCAATGGCGTGGAGTTAGGCGGCGGCTCACTGCGTATTCATAAACCCGAGGAGCAGCAGAAAATTTTTGAAACTCTGGGCATTGGCTCCGCAGAAGCGCGGGAAAAATTCGGTTTCTTGCTGGACGCTTTTCAGTACGGCGCGCCGCCACACGGCGGGCTGGCCATCGGGCTGGACAGACTGGTGATGCTGCTCTCCGGCGCGGAGTCGATCCGCGATGTCATCGCTTTTCCCAAGACAAAATCCGCGGAATGTTTATTGACCGAAGCGCCGTCAGCTGTCGCGCCGGAGCAGCTGCAAGAATTAGGATTGAGAATCGCTGAATAATGAAAAAATTTTTGACAATAATTTTGTTTTGTTTAGTCCTGTCCGCCGCGGATACGACAACTGATGTTTTACGCCGTGAGACGGGAGTGCGCGCGCTGGGAATGGGCGGCGCTTTTA
>JAITIE010000139.1 GCA_031279615.1 Candidatus Margulisiibacteriota bacterium
AGCTCCATTAGTATACAAATCTCCCGTCGATGCCGTTCCAGAAAACGTATGACTGTGCTTTGGCAACTGACTAGTATCCGTGCCGCCGGTTTGTCTGGCTTGCGTTCCGCCGCAAATAAATTTGTTTGTTAGATTTATCGTCCCGTTTGTGCCGTCGCAAACATGCCAGCCGGGTATGCCGCCCGCCCTGTCCCAGAGCTGGCCGTCATACATCAAGAAAGAAACTATTGAGCAAAAAACTGGAAACGCTTCGCCAGCACAGCGGACAGACTATTGAAGCCAGCGCGGACAGCTTGGATATGGCAGTGAGCGAGTACTTCCGTTTTCTCAAAGGCCAGCGGCTGCCGCATCTGCTCACACTGCTGCGCCTCAGCAAAAAATACGGCGTTACGCTCGACTGGTGGTTTAGTGAATTGGACATTCCGCCTGGAGACAAAGCGGCCTTCCGGCAAAAAACTTTTGAGCTGCGGACTTTAAGTCTGCTCAAAAAATTTCCACTTCCAGCGCAAAATGCCGCGCTGGACGTTCTGGCCGCGCTCGCTAAAAATCTGTCTTAGTACCAGTCCGCCAGCGCCCAGATCACGCCCGGGCGCATGTACATGGACGCGACAAATTTATTGCGGGTGTCCCAGCCCTCCGGCGTACGGAATAACATGCCTTTTTTGTAAAGCAGGTCGTTGACGCGCCGCAGCAGTTTTTCCGCCTTTCTTCTCTGCCCGCGGATGAGCAGGTGTCCGGCAAAAGCGTAATTCACACCGGTCCAGGCGTCATTGCCCTGCGGCATTTTCACCGGCTGACCTCCGGCGGTGCGGCCGTTGACCAGACCGTACAGTCCGTTTTTCATACTAAGAAAATTACTGCGGTAAATATGTTTTAACGCGGCGTTTATCTGTGCAGGCTCCAGCACACCAGGCAGATGCATTTGCTCCAGAAACCATTGTCCGGCCAGCTGTGCCGCCATGACATCGCTGGAGTATTCATCAAAATTAAAATAGCGTCCGTTCCAGAGTTTGCGGTTCAGTGAATCTTTGGCCTTTTTGAGGTAAAGCCGCCATTTTTTGGCCTGTTCTTTTTTGTCGAGTATTTCCGCGATCTGCACACCGGCCTGCAAAGAAGCCAGGCGCAAAATGCCGCAGTAGGCGGATGTTCCCCGCATCAGCCAGTTGTCAAAAGTTTGGTCAGGAAAATTTTCATTCTCCGGCAGTCCGTCCGCATCCTTGTCAAACGCGGAGAGATACTCGATCGCCTTGAGCAGTCCCGGCCAGCATTCCGCCAAAAACTCGTGATCTTTTTTACCGTCGTAATAATAAGCGCGGTAAACTTGCAACACGTATTTGGAATTTAAATCTTTCCAGCGGTTGGCGTTCTGCCAGATATAAGCGTTGAGCTTGGCCCAGGGCGCTTCGAGCGGCGAGCCGAGGTCATGCGGCAAGGCGTGCCGGCGCTTGCGTAAATCGCGCTGAATAAATTTTTTGTTGTGCTCGCCGCTGACCGTAATTTTTTCCGAAACAGCCGCCTGCGTGTGATAATCCACCTTGGCCGGATCTTCCAGAAAAATCGCTTTGGTAAATTCCTGCATAATCTTTTTTTCGACGTCCGGCCAAAATTTAGCCAGCGGAAACGCGCCAAAAAAACGCACGTCCAGCGTTTCATAAAAAAGATAATCGTAACACTCCAGGTAAGAATACAAACCGGTGCGCGCGTCCCAAATACTGCCGCCGTCCGCCAGATAATACAATTCATTGAACATCGCCAGCGCGACACGCGGCGGAACTTTTCGGGCGACCGCGCTGTGCCAGCGTGTGATTTCAGCGGAATATTTATCCATATTTTCCAATACTTCCCGCGCCAGGGCAAAAGAATTCTCGCCAGTCGCGCCAAAATACTTCGTGTAATACCTCTGCACTTTGCCGTTCAAACAAAAAGGAATATCCCAGACCAGCGCGAAAGGCAGCGTAACCGTTTCCCCGGGATTTAAGTACACCTTGACCGCCAGCGCGCCGGCTGGCTGCGCGTATCTTGTGCTGACGTTTTCCGGCAAAATACCCCGCGCCGCAAAAGATTCCCAGATCTCCGGCGCGCCGCTCTCCGCATCAAACTGTGTGCAAAAAGAAACCTGCGCGCCCTCCGGCGCATAAGTCGCCAGACACATCTCGCCGGACAGCGCGTCCGCGCGCGCGGACTCCGTCTGAAAAACAATGCCCTTGTAATCCGCGTCTTCCACGCGCTTGTTGAGGCGACGGCCAGTATTTTTCACAAATTTTTGCTCGGTCGCCGCGCCGCTGTTGTCAAAACCCCAGCCTAAAATATTCTGCCAGCTGAACAGCACGGCGATTTCCTGCGGCCGCTTTTGTTTATTGCTGATCTGCACTTTAAAACACGCGGCCGGATAAGCTGTCTCTCGGTAATTGTGCGGCAATACCGGTGAAAACTGCTCAACCGTCACATCCAGCTCTTTGTACTGATACCACGATTTCGGATACAGCGCGGCGTACTCGCATTTTTTGGGATTTAATTTCCGCTTCGTCCAGATTTTACTGCGCAGTGACAGCGGGTAGGCTTCGGTTTTGTTTTTGGTCTTGCGAAAAACCGCCAGGCCGCAAACGTCCAAAATTTCCTCGATATGCACGCCCGGAAAAAGATGCCAGATATTGAAATCCCCGTAAGGACTGCGGCTAAAAGTGCCAGCGCCCAAGCCGCCCAGCGGCGCGCCCTGTGGAAAAGAATCGATCATCGGATAATTTGCTTGAGGTTTCAGGGTTTTCAGCCGCGCCAGCCTCTGCAACGTAATGCGGTACGCGTTCTTAGGAATTTTCAAACATTCCGCCGGAAACATTTAGAAAACTTCGGTCAATCCGTAAATCACAAAAGCTAAACCCAAAAACAAACTGTTCAGCACCAGCAGCGCGCAGGTCGCCTCACTGGCATTATATTTTTCACCGACGGCGATATACGCGCCCACCAGCAGGGACAACAGCATACAAACGCCAATAATAAGAATCAGCATAGCGCACCTCGCAAAAAAGATACGCGAATTATACACCCGGGCAAAAGGGTTTGTCTTGCCGAAGCCGCGCGCGAGGTTGGCATTTTTCTTGCAGTATATCCAAATATAAGTTGGCAAAAATGTTGGGAATTTTGATGGAGCGAAATATTTATGCAAAATTTTAATATTGTTGAAAAAATCAAGAATTTAAAGCCGCTAAAAATCGCGGAATATGAAGAAGGCGTTTCCCGCGTAAACTCCAAGATTATTAACATGGCAACTTGGGAAGCGCCTCTTGATAAAAGATTAGCACAATTTTTCGACAAATCAAGGGAAATAACGAAAGGAGGATTTTATGAATCCGGTCAAAGAAATTAACGATCTGCTCGACTATTGTCTGGCGGGAAATATCTCGGACATCCATATCGAGTCTTTTCAAGAATACTTTCAGGCGCGCTGCCGCGAGGACGGACTGCTGGCGGTCTGGCGGCGGTACCCGGCAGCCGAGCGCGGACAGTTTTTTTCGCGGCTCAAAATAATGGCCGGCATCGACACGAATAAATTTGGCGTGCAGGACGGCCGTTTTACCTACAAAGACCGTGATGTGCGCCTGTCGGTTATGCCGGTGTTTTGGGGCGAAAAAATAGTTTTGCGCCTGCTGGGACATTCTTTACAACTGGACATCAGCTCGCTGGGTCTGCCGCCCGCCATACTGCCGTCGTTGCAAAATAATATCCGCAGAACAGCCGGCCTGATTTTGGTCACCGGGCCGACCGGCTCCGGCAAAACAACCACGCTTTATTCTTTGCTTAAATTATTGGACTGCGCGCAAAAGAACATTGTCACCATCGAAGACCCCATAGAATATCAACTGGAAGGCATCAATCAGGTGCAGATCAATCAAGCCCGCAATCTGGATTTTGCCGGAGTATTGCGCGCGGTTTTGCGGCAGGACCCGGATATTATTTTCATCGGGGAAATCCGCGACGAAACAACCGCGCAAATAGCGGTGCGCGCGGCATTGACCGGACATCTGGTTTTGGCCACACTGCACACCCGCGACACGCTGGAAACTTCTACACGGCTGCTCGACCTCGGCATCGCCAAATACCTGCTCGACGCTGTGCTGGTTTGTATTCTCTCCCAGCGGCTTTACCGCAAACTCTGTCCGTCAGCGCCCGGCGGCTTCAAAGGCCGTTCCGGCTTATTCGAGTACCGCTCTTTTCCGGACAGCATAACGCGTTCTTTTGCCGAATCCTGTGAAGAGATACTAAAAAATGGCTTAACTACGGCAAAAGAATTATTGTTTGATTGATGTGGATAACTTGTTTAAAACACCCGGAATATTTTGTCCCGCGAAAAAAAATTTTTACAATTACTAAAAAAATTCAACACTATATGTGTAGATTTTGTTGGCCACAAAACACTACATATAGTGTTTTTTATCTGTTTATGCCAAAAACCGCTTGAATTCCGATAAAATCAGGCTTTCCTGCTGTCGCCAAATAAAAATGTTCCGTGGATAAGTCGTGGATAAACTAATCTTCGAGGATTATTTGTGCGGAATTTATTGTTTCTATCGAATAAATTTCATACCGGTCAGAAAGCGAGTTAGCAACCGTATCACGGGTACCCTCGTCCTTATAAAAAGCAAAAAGCGCCGCGCCAGACCCCGACATATTACAGGCAATGGGGTTAGCCGCTTTTAGCAGCTGCCTGTAGGCCGGCAATTCAGGCCGCAGAGCGATTGCCGCTGGCCAGAGAGCATTATGCGTCGGAATATTTTCCGCTGAAATTTTACCCTCTATATATGCATCGTCAGAAAAAAATTCAGACCCGGCAGGACGGTAAGCCTCGTACACTTCGGCGGTGGAAAGCGCAAACGGCGGTTTTAAAATCAGGCCAAACAACCGCGGTAATTCGGGGATTTTTCGCAACGCTTCTCCGCGGCCAACGGCGAGATAGGAGCCGCCGCGCAAACAATAAGCGATATCCGAGCCAAGCTGATTGGCGATTTTTTCTAATTCGGCCAGCGGTAAATTGAGCGCCAAAAATTTGTTCAGGCCGACCAGCGCGCCGGCGCAGTCTGTCGAGCCTCCGGCCAGACCGGCCGCCAGCGGAATTTTTTTGGTCAAGGTAATTTTGACGCCCTGCGCCGGCGCGTATTTTTGTAAAAAAATTTCCGCCGCGCGATAAACCAAATTTTGCTCCGGACGGTCTGTGATGCCGGACGGCAAATTTATTTCCAATCTATCCGCCCGCGCGAACTCCAGCGTGTCGTACAAAGAAATTGATTGCAAGATAGTCCGCAATTCATGATAACCGTCGCGGCGTTTGCCGAGCACGCTCAAGACTAGATTTATTTTAGCGGCGCTCTTGACCCGCAAAGTCATTATTTAATA
>JAITIE010000144.1 GCA_031279615.1 Candidatus Margulisiibacteriota bacterium
AAAAAAAGGAAAAGGAGTTAAATTTAAATGACAAATACGGAAAAGAAAATCAGCGGCGATGTGGTGGCCGGAGTGGATGTCGGCTCGCTGGCCGCCAAATCGGTGATTATCGCGGACGGCGAGATTATCGGGCACGGTTTGATACCTTCTGGTTTTAATTCGGAGGAGACCGGCAAGAGCGTCCTGCAGCATGCCCTGAACAGCGCGGGCGTGCCGCGGGAGGCTTTAAAATATATTGTGGCCACGGGCTACGGCCGCATTTCGGCGGATTACGCCAACAAAACCGTTACGGAAATTTCCTGCCATGCCCGCGGCGCAAATTTTCTCTATCCTGCGGTGCGCACGATTATCGACATCGGCGGGCAGGACTGCAAAGCGATCCGTCTGGACGGCGGCGGCAATGTGGTGGATTTTGCCATGAATGACAAATGCGCCGCCGGCACGGGGCGTTTTTTGGAAGTGATGTCCAATGTCTTTAAGGTCAAGCTGGAAGACCTCGGCGATCTGGCTTTGAGCGCGGACTCTATCGTGCCGATGAGCAGCACCTGCACGGTGTTCGTCGAGTCCGAAACTATTTCGCTGATCGCGCGCGGCGAGAAACCGGCTAATATACAGGCCGGTATTCACCACGCCATCGCCAATCGGATTTCCGGTTTGTTTTCGCGCGTGGGCATTGAAAGCGATGTGTTTTTCTCCGGCGGCGTGGCTAAGAACAAAGGCATGCGCCGGGCGATTGCGGAGGTCCTCAAGGTCAATATTGTCGAGCCGACCTTTGATCCGCAGTTGACAGGAGCTTTGGGCGCGGCGGCGATTGCCTGGAAAAACGCCGTCAGGGAGGGTTTATGTCAAGCAGCGTAACGACCGCTATTAAAGTAAACACTCTCGAAAAAATCCGCCAGGCATTGCGCGACCGTCCGGCGCAGATCGCCGCCGCTAAGCAAAAAGGCCAAAAAATAATTGGCTGGCTCAATTATTTTGTGCCGGAAGAAATTTTGCTGGCGCTGGACGCCGTGCCTATCCGCATCGGCACCGGCGGCGATGAGCAGCTTGTCGATTTTGGCGGGCGGTATATTTCCACGAAAAATTGTGTTTTTGTGCGCTCGGTGGTTGGTTTGCTGGGCGAGAAAAAAGACCATTACACGCCGCTCCTGGATTTGCTGGCAGTGGACGCGAGCTGTCTGCAGATTTTCCGTCTGGCCGAAGTGGTCAAATATTATTTTAAGTATGAGACGGCTATTCTCGGCGTGCCGCGCAGTTTTGCCACACCGGAAGGACGGGAATATTTCCGGCAGGAACTGCGGTCTTTTGCCGCGGAGCTGGAAAAATTTACCGGCCGTAAGTTGACGGAAAACAAATTAAATTCCGCTATTGAACTGCTGGCTCAGATCAGAGAGGCTTTACGCTGCTTGTATGAGTATCAGGCGCAGGATTACGCCAATCTGACCTGGCGCGAAGTTTTTGAGATCGTGCACGCCGGATTTTATCTCGACCGCGCGGAGTATTTAAAGTTGCTGCAGGAATTGCTCGCCGAGCTGAAAACTCTGCCGGTGGATAAAAATAAGATACCCGGTTTGCAGCCGCGCGTTTTCCTGACCGGCAGTCAGCTGTCGCCCGGCGATGTGAAGCTTATCAATATTATTGAAGACCTCGGCGGCCAAATTATCGGCGATGATCTCTGGACGGGTTTGTCCTCGTATCTGGATATTCAAATCGCCGCGCCGACAGTGGACGCGCTGGCCGACGGTTATCTGGCGCGCGTGCCGCACGCGGCTTTGCCCTATCTCGACATCAGCACGGACAGCCGGATCAAAAAATTAAAAGAGCTGTTGCAAAAGTTTCGGGCGCAGGGGGTCATCGACCACACGCTGCGTTACTGCGATCCTTACACTTTCAAGGCCGGTGAGACCAAGGATATTTTGAATAACGAAGGTTTTCCTTTTTTGGAAATACACACCGAATACGCTTCGTCCGACATTGAGGCGATCCGCACGCGGGTGGAAGCGTTTTTGGAATTAGTCAGAACACGCAATGACGTGGCAGGAGGTATTTAAAATGGCAGTTAGAGAAAAAATTTTTCAATATCCCGAGACAATCAAAGCTGATTTTATACAGACCGGCGGCCTGAAATTCAGCGACGGCTCGGAAGTGTCGGCGGAGGAAATCTGGCGGTTTTTGACCGAGGAAGCGCCGCGGCGTTTTCCCCATGCTTTTGACGCCAGCGCCAACAGCATGAGCCGGCTGTCCGATGACGTGCAGTTTTTTGCCGGCCTCAAACGCGCTTATCTGACGCTGACGATGAAAGACCGTTTGTTCAAGGCGCACGACAATGGCGTGCCGATCGTGATGATTCAGGGCGGCCAGACGCTTGATCCGTATTACGCGGCGGGCGGCATACCACTGCGCCCGGGCTATGTGATGCAGTGGGCGCGCGATATTCAAGAGGGCTTAAATCTGCGCCAGATGGATTCGGCGGGCTTAGAAATTTTGGAAAAAGGGCGGCGCAAAATCAGTATTGAGGCCTGCAATCAAGTGGCGGCGCACGCGGCGGTGGCCAATAATATTGTGCCGGTGGATTTGATCGCGCCGTATTTGTGTCTGCGCTGTTCGGATATGTCTTTCCTGGTGGAGACGCACCGCTACAAAGAAGACCAGCGGCCAAAATATCTGGTGGATTTTCCCATCAATCAAACCGGCAAACGCTACACTGTTGATTATGTGGCGGAGCAGCTGCGCGGCCTGGTTCAGGAAATCGCCAGGCTTTCCAAAAAAGAGGTGACGGACGAGACACTGCGGCGGGAAATCCGGCGCCAGAACAAAGCGCGTAAATTGGCGCAGGAAATTATCGAGCTGTGGTGGTCGGCGGAACAGCCGCCGCTCAACAGCACGGATTTTTTCAGCATTCCGTTTCTAGCCAATGATTTTGTCGGCGATCCGGAAGCCACCATACAGGTGCTGGAAGAAACCAAAAAAGAAGTGGCTTACCGCGTGGAGCATAAAATTAAAGGCACGGGTGTGGTGGACAACGCCAAGCGCGTTTTTGTCTGCGGCTCCTGCGTCGGCCCCAATGCGACGAGCGTGGAGCGCGCCGGAGCGGTGCTGGTGGGGCGCGATGATAATTTCAGCTGCAACAGCGTGCTGGTCAAAGAGGGCGGCGATCCTTACCGCAATCTGGCGGAAGCGATTTTGGCTTTTCCTTACGAGCTGCCGACAGAACAGCGCGCGGACTGGACGGTGGAGATGGTCAGAAAATCCCGCGCCGACGGCGTGCTTTTCATGTACAACTGGGGCTGCAATTACCAGACCTCGGTTGGCCGGATGATTTCGGACATTGTCAAAGAAAAGACCGGCAAGCCGTCAACTTTTGTGGAAGTCGGCGAGCTGGGGCGCGCCGAGGCCACCGAGCAGTCGGAAAACCGCGTGGAAGCGTTTATTGAAATGATTTAGGAGACTGGCTGTGAGCGTAAAGAACAGCGGCAAGTACGACGGATTTATCGCGCCAATAGCGCTGGCGCTGGTTTGGGAATTGATTACCCGTCTGGGCTGGGCGCCGCGGTCGCTTTTGGTGCCGCCCAGCCAATTGCTGGGACTGCTGTGGGAATTGCTGCTTTCCGGAGAATTGCTTTTGAATATCCGGGTCAGTCTGACGCGCGTGGCGATTGGTTTCACGCTGGGCTCTCTGCTGGGACTGCTGACAGGGCTGGCGATGGGGCTTTCCGCCAAAGCCCGGCGCGTAATCATGCCGACATTTAACGCTTTTCGCCAGATTTCTTTGTTTGCCTGGGTGCCTCTGCTCATGCTCTGGTTTGGCATCGGTGAAGCCATGAAATATGTTTTTATCGCTTTGGGCGCGTTTCCCTCCATGGCGCTGAACACCATGAGCGGCATCGCCACGGTGCCCGGGGCTTTTCTGGAGCTGGCCAGAGTGTACGGGTATTCGCGTTTGGACACGATACGCCGCGTGATTATTCCGGCGGCTTTCCCGTCTATTTTTACCGGACTGCGTTTGAGTCTGGGCATAGCCTGGATGATGGTGGTTGGCGCGGAACTGCTGGCTTCGGATGTCGGCGTCGGTTTCATGATGACCTGGGGGCGACAGTTATTTCAAATGGACGTGGTCATGGTCGGCGTGATCGTGATCGGCGTGATCGGCGTCCTGCTAAATGCCGGCGTGTCGTCTTTGGAGAGGCGTCTTTTGCGCTATAAAAAAATATGAGCGCGAGTCTTAAACAAACTAAAAATTTCTGGCGGGACCCGTACAGCTATTTTTTGCCGGGCGGTATTTTACTGCTCTGGCTGATCGTCACCGAGTTTAAACTGGTCGAGCCGCGTTTAGTGCCCTCTATCGGCAGTGTGGCGGATGCTTTGTGGGAATTATTTCGCACCGGCGTCAGAATCGATTTTTCGACTAATTTGGGTCTGGCCATCGGTCTGAGCATCTCGCGGGTTTTTCGCGGATTTGTGCTGGGTAATATTTTGGGTTTCCTTTTCGGCTCGGCTCTGGGTCTGTCCTCGAAAGCGGAGCGTTTGTTTTTGCCTTTGTTTCACGCGGCGCGGCAAGTGCCGTTTGTCGGCTGGATACCGCTGATCATTATCTGGTGCGGCACGGGCGAGGGCGGACGCATCACGTTCATCACGCTGGGCGCTTTTACGCCGATGGCGCTGAATACTTACGCCGGTATTGCCGGTGTGCCCAAACAGTATCTGGAGCTGGGACAGGTTTACCGGCTCTCGCTGTGGCAATTGTTTTGCCGAATTATTCTGCCGGCCGCTTTGCCGTCCATCCTGACCGGCGTGGTTTTAAGTTTCAATATGTCCTGGATACTGCTGATCGCCGCTGAAATTATGATCAGCACGCAGGTGGGTTTGGGCGCGCTGATTTCCGACGCCCGCGAGATTTTTTATATGGATGTCGTTTTTGCCGGAGTGTTTTTGATCGTGGTTATCACTTTGAGTTTGAATTATTTGATCGAGATTGGTCAGCAAAAATTATTAGGGCGTTTCAAAAAAGAAGGAACGAGGGGCGGGTATTAACATGGCGGAACAATTAGAAATTAGCGGGCTGAACAAACAATTTATTATTGAGCAAAAACCTTTGCCAGTTTTGGAGAATATCAATCTCTCGGTTAAATCCGGCGAATTTGTCTCGATCATCGGCTCCAGCGGCTGTGGCAAGACCACGTTGCTGCGTATAATTCTGGGGCTGGACACGGACTACAGCGGACGGGTCTTGCTCAACGGTGAACAAATTCGCGGCACCGGCTTGGAACGCGGCGTGGTTTTTCAGGAACACCGCCTGCTGCCCTGGCTGACCGTGGAGGACAACGTGGCTTTTGGCCTGCACAAACTGCCGGTGGCGGAGCGCGCGCCGCTGATCCAGCGGCATCTGGCGCTGGTCGGCTTGACCGGTTTTGAAAAAGCTTTTCCTTATCAGCTCTCCGGCGGCATGGCGCAGAGAGTGGCTATTGCCCGCGCGCTGGTCAACCGTCCGGAGCTGCTTTTGCTGGACGAGCCGCTGGGCGCGCTGGACGCGCTGACCCGTATTTACATGCAGGAGGAGCTGGAAAAAATCTGGCGCAAAGAAAAAATCTCGATGCTCATGATCACGCACGACGTGGAGGAGGCGGTGTATCTGGGCGACCGCGTGGTGATCATGTCCTCGCGGCCGGGAATTATCAAGAAAATTATTCCCGTGGAGCTGCCGCGCCCGCGCGACCGGGGCAGCACGGATTTTGCGCGGCTCAAAGAAGCTTTGCTGGAGGAATTCCAGCTGGGCGCGCAGCGGCCAGCGGTGGAGTACAC
>JAITIE010000121.1 GCA_031279615.1 Candidatus Margulisiibacteriota bacterium
TGGAAAAAGACGGCACAGCTTACGCGGTGCGTTTTGCGGCGAGCGGGGACGGTTTTGCCCCGCCGAGAGATTTCCAGGATGAGGGTTTTAAACTGCGGCTGCAAGGCGCGGTGCGCTGCCGCGGCGTGGCCGGCACAGAGCAGATCGTTGCGTTTTCCGAACGGAACAAAATCACCGTTGCGGAATTTTTGCCCGGGCGGCCTTTGAGCTGGCTGGCCAAACAAGATATAGGCCAGATTAGCGATGAGCAGCTGGCTGGCTTGGTGGATGTTATGCTGGAGTTGACCGAGAAAGAAATACTTATCGATCCCAATCCGGACAATGTTCTTTATGATTTTACAGCCGGTTTTAGTCTGGTGGATTATAGTTTGGCAATGGGTCCGGCCTGGCTGGGCGGAAGCAGTTATGTTATGGGTTTTGCCGCCAGTATGCTGGCGCATTCCGGTTTTCCCGGTTTCCTCTACAACCCGAATTGGTCGAGAAGCCAGGCGAAAAACGCGCGGAATCTCTACACGGACAATTTGGCGCTTTTGCAGCGGTTTTACCGGATTGTCGAAACTAAATTGACCGGCGAGGATTTGCCGGAGGCTTTATACAAAATAAGACGGCAAATTATCGCCTTGCAAAACTCGCAGGCAGTTTGTGAAAATAATTTTCCTGACTAAAAAACTGCAATAAATTTTTCCTGCTTACGATATATTGCCGTTATGCAATGGTTATGCGCCAAGCTTTGGGAATACTCTGACTTACCACGGCCTTATTCGTATCCCTTGAAAGGCAGAGGCAAGAAATTAACAGAGTTAAGCTGGAAAGATTTCCTAGAAATCCCAGAGGCGCATTGGCGAAAATTGCTGATAGATTTGAATAATATAAACACCCAGCGCCTGATTATTGATTTTGCGGGCAACAAAGTGCGCTATGATGTGCGGCGGGGTTTTATTTTTCTGGCTTGCTATGCCGCGGAGCCGGCCTTGAGCTGGGAGAACGAGAGATTATTTTTTGAAGTTCTCAAGACGCTTCAAGAGACTGCAGTGCGCTATGAGCGAACGCTGAACACTCCGCCGGAAAAAAGGTATTTTTACCGAAAAATGGAGAGCTTCTTGTTTTCTATATATAGCGAGATATTATTTGGTTTTGCTATAGAAAACAGTGAAACAATTAAGCATAAACAGAAAAACATTATTAAATTGCTTGGCATATATCGGGAAAAATTAGAAAAAACTAAATATTCGGTAACGGACGATCCTAATTCAACTTATACGTTGTCGGGATTAATAGGTATTCATTTATGACGCTTTCGTCGAGCGAAACGCGGCCTTCGGCGGTCAGCGTTTTACCGAGCTGTTTGGGCGGCAGGGTGAAATTAGGCGAGGCCGGCTCAAAGTCGAGCAAAACTGTGCCGGTGTCGTCTTCCACGAAAGCCCAGCCGCCGGTCGTTTTGCTCTGGTAAATAATTTTGCCGCGGATCTGCACGAGGGTTTGGGCTTTGGCGTAACGTTTGTAGTTTTTGTCCAGCTCGCTGATTTTTTGCGGATTTGGCAGTGTCAGCGCCGGCAGGGAGATTTCCGGCGCGGCGGCCGGCTGGCAGCCGGACAATAGCAGCGCGGCCAGACCCCCTAATAAAATGCGCAGGCGGAGCATGCTTCATTATAAAGCTAAAACCCTGGCCATTTCAAACTTTACGAAACGCGGTTTTTAGGCTAATATCCTCAACGTTTTTGGCACAAAAATATTAGGAGGAATATCCCAATGGCAGCAAAATCAGCAAAGAAAATAAAGAAAACGAATAAGATAAAATCCGGAGCGAAAACCGTCAAGAAAACGGCCAAGCCTCTGAAAAAAACCACGGCGAAAACGAAATATCAAAAGGTTTATTTTTTTGGCAACGGCAAGGCTGAAGGCCACGGCGCGCTGAAAGATATTCTGGGCGGCAAAGGCGCCGGCCTGGCGGAAATGACCAATAGCGGCGTGGCTGTGCCGGCTGGTTTCACGATCACGACCGAGATGTGCGCTCAATTTTATCAGAACGGCCGGCAGTTTCCGGCGGGTTTAGAAAAAGACGTGGACGCCAATATTGCCAAGCTGGAAAAAGCGATGGGCCGGAAACTCGGCGACGAAAAAGATCCGCTGCTGGTCTCCGTGCGTTCCGGCGCCAAAGAATCCATGCCGGGCATGATGGACACGATTCTCAATCTCGGCATCAATGACAAAGTCGTCGCGGCGTTGATCAGGAAAACCAATAACCCGCGTTTTGCCTGGGATTCCTACCGCCGGTTTATTCAAATGTTTTCCGACGTGGCGATGGATATTGACAAGCATCTTTTTGAGCATGCGCTGACCGAAGCGAAGCACAACATCGCGGACAAAATCGGCAAAGAGAAAAAGGATGTGAAAGACACTGATTTGACCGCCGCGGATCTGGAAAAACTGGTCGGCGTTTACAAAGCTATATATAAGCGAGCCAAAGGCGCGGATTTTCCGCAGGATCCCAAAACACAGCTCTGGGCGGCGATCAAAGCGGTGTTTGGCAGCTGGAATAATGAGCGCGCGATTTTTTACCGTCAAAAATATAACATCAAAGGTCTGCTCGGCACGGCGGTGAATGTGCAGGCGATGGTCTTCGGCAATATGGGTAATACTTCGGCGACTGGCGTGTGTTTTTCACGCAATCCGGCGGCCGGTGAAAACAAATTTTACGGCGAGTTCCTGATCAACGCGCAGGGCGAGGATGTAGTGGCCGGTATCCGCACGCCGCAGAAAATTTCTCTGGAGGCTTCGCGCGAATGGGCTGCCGCCAACGGTATTGCCGAGCCGGAGCGCAAAGCTAAATTTCCCTCGCTGGAGGAAGTCATGCCGGCGACTTACAAAAAACTTTTGAGCTACAAGAATATGCTCGAAAAACATTACAAAGACATGCAGGATATGGAGTTTACGATTCAGGAAAACAGTCTGTACATGCTGCAGACCCGCAATGGCAAACGCACCGGTTTTGCGGCGGTGCGCTGTGCCTGCGATATGCTCAAAGAAAAACTGATCGATGAAAAAACCGCCGTGTCGCGCGTGCTGCCCGAGCAGTTAAATGAATTACTGCGGCCGATTTTTGACCGCGCGGACAAAGAGGCGGCTATCGGCGCGGGACGGGTTTTGGCGCGGGGTTTGAACGCCGGTCCGGGCGCGGCCTGCGGCAAAGTGTATTTTAGCGCGCCAGAGGCGATAGACGCCGCGCAGAATAACAAAGAAAAAGTGGTGCTGGTGCGCATCGAGACCACGCCGGAAGACATCAAGGGCATGGTTATTGCCGAGGGCATTTTGACCGCGCAGGGCGGAGCGACCTCGCACGCCGCGGTGGTCGCCCGTCAGCTTGGCCGCGTCTGCATCGCGGGCTGTGGCGCGCTGAATATCGATTACGCCAATAAATTGATGACGGTCAACGGCCGGACTGTCCGGCAGGGCGATTATATTTCGCTCGACGGCTTTACCGGAGAGGTCATCGCCGGTCAGGTCAAGACCAAGCCGTCGGAAATTTTGCAGGTGCTGATCGAGAAATCTCTCGACCCGAAAAAATCCGAACTCTATCGCCAGTACAAATTTATTATGGATGCCGCGGGTAAAATAAAAAAACTCGGCGTGCGCGCCAATGCCGATCAGCCGGATCAGGCTTCCGACGCGCTGGCTTTCGGCGCGGAAGGCATCGGCCTGTGCCGCACCGAGCACATGTTTTTTGGCGGCGACCGCATCAAGGCAGTGCGCGAGATGATTTTGGCGGAGGACGCGGCTGGCCGCCAGAAAGCGCTGGCCAAGCTTTTGCCGATGCAGATCGAGGATTTCACGGGGCTTTTCCGGACAATGAACAGTCTGCCGGTGACGATCCGTCTGCTGGACCCGCCGTTGCATGAGTTCCTGCCTACCAAAGAAGTCGAGGTCGAAGAATTGTCCCAGGAAATGCAGGTCAGCGTTGACCAGCTCAATTTCAAAATTAAGCAGCTGCATGAATTTAATCCAATGCTTGGCCACCGCGGCTGTCGTCTGGGCATTACCTATCCGGAAATTTTTGATATGCAGGTCGAGGCGATTATCAAAGCCGCCGTGGAGATTAAAAAATCCGGCCAGAGTATTGTGCCGGAAATCATGATCCCGCTGGTCGGACATATCAAAGAACTGCAAATCCTCAAAGACAACGCCGTGGCGGTGATCGAAAAAGTCCTGAAAGCATCCGGCGTCAAGCTGACTTATAAAATCGGCACGATGATCGAAGTGCCGCGCGCGGCGATGACCGCTGACGAGATCGCTTCCGCGGCGGAATTTTTCTCTTTTGGCACGAACGACCTGACCCAGATGGGCTGTGGTTTTTCGCGCGACGACAGCGGCAAGTTTTTGCCGGAGTACGTGGCCAAGGCGATTTACGACAAAGACCCCTTTCAGACACTCGACCAGACCGGCGTTGGCCGCATGATGCAGTACGCTATCGAGAACGGCCGCCGCGTGCGTCCGGACTTGAAGATCGGCATTTGCGGCGAGCATGGCGGTGATCCGGACACGGTGCAGTTTTGCCATAAAATCGGCTTGAATTACGTGTCCTGCTCTCCGTACCGCGTGCCGCTGGCTATCCTGGCCGCGGCGCATGCGGCGCTGAA
>JAITIE010000103.1 GCA_031279615.1 Candidatus Margulisiibacteriota bacterium
ACCACCACCGCGTGCACCAGCGGCGCGAGAGCGCGCACCTGCGCGGCGCTGTTTATGCCAAAACCGCCGTACACTTCGTGATTCTTGGTCAAACTGGCCAAAAACTTTTTGGTGTCCGCAGAAATTTTGGTCTCCGCGCCGGTCGTGCCGCCGCGCAGTGAAATATAGAGCTTGCGGTACGGCTCCAATAAACGCAGCCTGCGCTCCGGCATACCGGCTATGCCGACCGGCACCGGCGCAATATTATTTTGCCGCGCGAGTTTGTAAAAACCATCCTCGTCTTCTACCGGCAGGTCCGGCACGATCAAGCCTTCCACACCGGCTTTTTTCAAATCGATAATGTATTTTTTAATCCCATAGCGGTAGGGAATATTCGCGTAAGTCATGACAAAAATCCTTTGAAAACCAGCTTCCTGCGCGGCGCGGATATATTGAAAAATGTCTTTGACTTTGAAACCAGCGCGCAGGGCGGCTTCACTGGCCAGCGTGATTGCCGGGCCGTCCGCTGTCGGGTCGGAAAAAGGTATCTGGATCTCCAGTATTTCCGCGCCGCCGGCGCGCAAAGCCCGCGCCGCTTCCGCAAAACCAGCCAGCGACGGAAAACCCGCAATCAAATGCACCATCAAGCGCATAAACGTTCTGTCTCCTGCCGTAAAAATTCCGTCCAGTCCTTTTTGTACAGCTCTGCCGCCGTGATAAAAATATCTTTGTCCCCGCGGCCAGACATATTGATCACAGCAATTTTATCTTTGGGCAAACGCGGTATTATTTTCAGCGCGGCGGCGGCGGCGTGCGCCGACTCCAGCGCAAACAACAACCCTTCTGTCCGCGCCAGATATTGGTAGGCGCGCAGGGTTTCTTTATCGCCGGCCGTGGTAAATTCCACGCGGCCAGTCTCGGCCAGCGCGGCCAGCTCCGGCCCAATGCCGGTGTAGTCCAATCCCGCGGAGATAGAATGGGTAGGCATAACCTGCCCGTCGTCCGTTTGCACGAAGCGTGACTTGTAACCCTCGATAATCCCGATTGGACTGCGGGAACAGACGCGCGCGGCATGCTGTCCGGCTTTTTTGCCAAGCCCGCCGGCTTCGACAGCAACAAGGCGGATTTTTTTATTGTCGATGAATGGCGCGAACATGCCGATCGAGTTGGAGCCGCCGCCACAGCAGGCGATTAAAACATCTGGCAGTTTTTTTTCTTTTGCCAGCAATTGTTGTTTTATTTCACGGCCAATGACGCTCTGAAAAAATTTCACCATATCGGGATAAGGATACGGCCCCAGCGCTGAGCCGATCAAGTAATGCGTGTCTGCCGCGCGCGCCGTCCAATTTTTGAGACAGGCGTTGACCGCGTCTTTGAGTGTGCGCGTGCCGTCATTAACGATATGCACCCGCGCGCCGTATTGTTTCATCAAAAAAACATTTGGCTGCTGGCGCGCCGCGTCAACCGCGCCCATAAAAATCTCGCACTTCAGCCCCAGCCGCGCGCAGGCCGCGGCTGCGGCCACGCCATGCTGTCCGGCGCCGGTCTCGGCGATGATTTGTTTTTTGCCCATTTTTTTGACCAGCAGAGCCTGTCCCAGCGCGTTGTTGATTTTGTGCGCGCCGGTATTGGCCAGACCCTCTAGTTTGATATAGGTTTTGGCGCCTTTTAACTCACGTGTGAGATTTTCAGCATACAGCAACGGCGTTGGCCGGCCGGCATAATCGGCTAGCAAACCGGCATATTCCGCCAGAAAATTTTTGTCCCGTCTGTACCTGGCAAAAGCCGCGGCCAATTCGTCCAGCGCCGGACGCAAAACCTCGCCGACATACTGGCCGCCGTACTGTCCGAAATATTTAGGCACGCGCCACCTCTTTTAAGAACAATTTTATTTTCCGCGCGTCTTTCTGTCCAACGCTTTTTTCCACGCCGGAACTGATATCGACCAGCCCGGGCTGAATTCTTTTGATCAAGCCGCGCACATTTTGCGGCGTCAGACCGCCGGCCAGCCACTGGCCATAAATACATTTATGCGCGCGTGCCGGAATCCGCCGCCCCCGGCGCATAGACTTTGTCTTTGGCGCGTCGTAGAGAGTGATTGGCAAAGCGCGCCGGCGCAAGTCGGCGGTAACGAGATACGCGTTTCCTGTCAGAGTGTAAATGTCCGTTTCATTATAAGTTTGCGCCGCGTCGATCAAGCCGGCGCGCAGCAGTTTTTTTATTTGCGGCGTCACTGCTTTGACCACGGCAACCTTGAAAATTTTCACGTTTTTTACCGCGCGCAACAACTTCTCGTCCGCGCAACGCGGCGACTCCGGCACGAAAACAAAACCGGCAATATCCGCGCCAGACCTGGCGGCTAACTCCACATCGGATTTATTGGTCAGACCGCATATTTTAACGTAAACATTTTTTTGCCGCGCGTATAGTTTGGTAAAAAAATTTGGCTTTTGCGACGCGCCGCGACGCAGCCCGGCGCTGAAAGCGCGGGTAGTCTTCACTCTATCTTGCGCGCGCACCGCCGCTTCGCCGATCAGCGCGGCACGAAATCCTGCGTTGCCAATAATTTCCAGCAAATAATCGCTGTCCACGCCGGACTCATAGACCACCGGAATGTTTTTAGGAATATACGCCTTTAAACGCAACGGCTGGTCGGACTGAATCTGAAAAGTTTTTAAATCGCGGGAATTCAGGCCAATAGCGTCGGGCGGATTTTTGAGCCGCAAAATTTTTTGCAAAGACCGCAGACTGTACGCTTCAGCCAAAACCTGCAATTTGTATTTATGCGCTTCATTAATTAACTCCTGCAAAAGCCTGGCGGATAAAATTTCTGCAATCAACAGCACCGCATCCGCGCCGGCTTGATAGGCCTGCGCAATATCCGCGCGGCAAAACAAAAAATCTTTGCGCAAAAAAGCGCAGCGTGGATACTTTTGTTTGAGCTCGTGCAAATCCTGTAGCGAGCCGCGAAAATAATTTTGCTCGGTCAGGACAGAAAAATTGCGGATGCCCGCGGCGTAATAATCCCGCGCCAGTTCCTCATGCGAACAAACGCTGATTCTTTTCCGTGTTGGCGAAGAACGCTTGAACTCCGCAATGACAAAAGGTTTTTGGCCGAAGAAAGGCGCGGGCGGAGCGGAGCGCGGCGGGAAATTACCAAGCTGAAAACTCCGGCGCCGCGCGGCGACTATTTGCTCCAGAATATTCATTAGAACAGCCGCTCAACGCAGTCGGTTAATTTAAGTTCTTTAAGGTCGCGTGACACTCTGGCGTAGCCAGCTTGAATAGTTTTTACTTTGCCGAACAGGTATAACGCGGCGCCGGCGTTCAGAGCCACGGCCGCGGCCAGCGCTTTATCTTTGCGCGTGTTGACACCGCGCTGAATAATCTGCAAAAACATCTCCGCGTTTTGTCTGGCCGTGCCGCCGCGCAAATCCTCACTTTTAAAACCCCTAATGCCGAAATCCTGCGGGTTAAGTTTGTACGCTTTAATTTTTCCGGCGGCAGTCAGCTCGCGGACCTGCGTTTTGCCGCAAATGCTGATCTCATCGATACCGGACTCCGCATGCACGACCAAAGCGCGTTTCAGCCCTAGTTTTTTCAAGGTCTGGATAAACAAATCCAGCAGGGACGGCTCGTAAACGCCGATCATCTGGCAGCCCACCTGCAAAGGATTGATCAGCGGCCCCAGCAGATTGAACACCGTGCGAAACTTGACTTCCTGCCGCACGCGGCCGACATATTTCATCGCGGGGTGGTACAGCGGCGCAAAGAAAAACGCAAAATTATTTTTGCGCAGGCTTTTTAAATTGGCCGGCAGGTCGCCGTCGGTCTTGACCTGCAAAGCCTGCAAAAAATCAAAACTGCCCGAGGACGAGGTAAAGGCGCGGTTGCCGTGCTTGGCGACCGGCGCGCCGTAATGCGCGCAGACTAGCGCCGCCGCGCTGGATATATTAAAGGTATGCTGTCCATCTCCGCCGGTGCCGACAATATCCAGCGCATCCGGTCTTTTTTGTTTGCTGGTCATTTTTTGGCGCATCGCCAGCGCAAAGCCGGACAATTCCTCCGGTGAAATGCCTTTGACCGCGTACCCGCCCAAGAAAGCGCCAAGTTGGCTGTCCGTCAACTCACCGTCCGTTATTTCGTCCATGATTACCGCCGCTTCTTTCTGCGTCAGGCTTTCGCCCAAAGACAGCTTGCGCAACAGAGTTAATTTTTGCGAGCCGGCGCGTTTGTATTTGAGAAAATTTTCCAGCAGTTTCAAGCCTTGCTCCGCGCCAAAAGATTCGGGGTGAAACTGCACGCCCTCGATTTGATATTTTTTGTGGCGCACCGCCATGATCGCCTGATCGCGCGCCGCAAAAGCCGTGGCCGCCAAACAGTCCGGCAGCTTGGCCGGATTGGCAACCAGCGAATGATAACGCACGATGGTCAAACCCTGCTTGAGATTGCGGAATACACCGCCTTCATCATGCTGTATGGTATCGGTCTTGCCGTGAATGATCTGCGGCGCGCCGATAATTTCTCCGCCGAAAGCCTCCACGATCGCCTGATGTCCCAGACACACACCGAGCAGTGGAATTTTTCCAGCAAAACGCTGGATCACTTTGACGCTAATGCCGGCCTGCGCCGGACTGCCGGGGCCAGGCGAGATGACAATATGTGATGGCTGTAGTTTTTCGATCTCCGCCGGTGCGATCGCATCATTGCGCACGGTCTTGACCGTTTGTCCCAGCATTTGTAAATACTGCGCCAAATTATAGGTAAACGAATCATAATTATCGATGAGCAAAATCATAAACTCACTCCCAGAGCGCGGATTGTCGCGCGGGCTTTGTTCAAAGTTTCGGTATATTCTTTTTCCGGCACGGAATCATAAACGATGCCCGCGCCGGACTGCGCGATAAATTTACGTCCCTGATGCAACACCGCGCGGATCGTAATGCAGGAATCAAAACTGCCGTTCACATCAAAATAGCCGATCAGTCCGGCGTAAGGTCCGCGCCGCACCGGCTCCTGCTCGGCAACCAGCTCTATGGCCTTAATTTTGGGCGCGCCAGAAACCGTGCCGGCGGGGAACACACTGCGGATAATATCCGCCAGACCGGTGGCGGGCAGTTTTTGCGCGCGCACCTCGGAAACGATGTGCATGACATAAGCGTAACGCTCGATAAAAAACGCCCTGGCGACTTTGACCGAACCCGGCGCCGCCACGCGCCCCGCGTCGTTGCGCGCCAGATCGATGAGCATCAAATGCTCCGCGCGCTCTTTTTCGTCGGCCAGCAAATCTTTTTCCAGCGCGACATCCTCGCTGGGTGTCTTGCCGCGTGGCCGTGTGCCGGCTATCGGCTTAATGGTCACCACCTCGCCGGACAATTGCACCATAATTTCTGGCGAGGCGCCAAACAATTGAAACTCCGCAAAATCAAAATAAAAAAGATACGGCGAAGGATTTTCGCGGCGCAGACGGCAGTAGGCTTCGAAAGGCGGCAGGTCAGAATCAACTATCAACTGCTGGGACAACACGCCCTGAATTAAGTCGCCGCGCACAATCGCTTTTTTGATCTCCTCAACGCCCTGCAGATACGCGGTTTTATTTTTATGCAACTCAGCCTGTGCCGGATAAATAGTCTGATCCGGCGTGTAAGCGCGGTAATCATTGTCTTTAAGTATGGCCAGATAACCGGCAATTTTGTTCTCCAGAGCCGCAGGGTCGGCGCCGATCGCCACGACATGCAAATCATCGCGGTAATGATCAAAAACAATGAACGCGCCGCCGAAAAGAAAACAGGCTTCCGGTGTTTCGATAGACGCCGGTTTTTCCGCAATCTTGATCGTGTCGCAAAAACGGCAAAACTCATAACTCAAATATCCTACACCGCGCGCCGGCAGCGGAAACGGCAGTTCTTCAAGCGTGATCTCCCGGCCTTTGTCTATAATCATATCCAAAAATTTCCGCGGGTCTTTTTCGACCAGCATCTCCCGTCCGGCGGCGGTTTCCACAATGCCGGCCTTGGTCAGGGACAGTTTACTGTTAGTTTCCAGCAGAATAAAAGAATAACGGTTAGTGCCTTCCAGCACGGCGGACTCCAGCAGCGCGGCGCCCCGTAGTTTTTTGAAGACGATGACCGGCGTGTAACTGTCCGCGTTAATAGTTTTGTAAAGGCACTGCATAAACTTAAAATTCCTTTGTTTCTATATATAGAAACAGAATAACATGTTTCCGCCGCAAAGTCAAACCCCAACAATCAGGTTAAACTTTTGCCATGAAAATCGCGGCAGGTTTAAGCGGCGGCGTGGACGCCTAACTTTGCTCTTCTTGCAACAGCCAATTTATTACATTGAGCTGTCTGATCCCATTATGCGTCGGTTCTTCGGGATCAAGCGTGAGTAGATATTTTGGGAAATGATCGTTAAGTCTATTAAGCGGCGCCAGTTCGCGCGCCAAAGTGTTTTCCTGGCGCACGGTCAGCGCCACTTGATAGTAACCCAGCAGGCCATTCTCATCCTGACAGACAAAGTCCACCTCGGCCGCCGCGGCTTTACCCACAAAAACATTTTTGTATCTTCTGGCCAGCTCCAGATAAATCAGGTTCTCCAGCAAATGCCCGCGATTGACCTGCGCATGACGCCCCAGCACAGCCAGCAGCAAACCGGTGTCTGCGACATAATACTTACCCAGCGTTTGCAGCAATTTTTTACCTTTAATATCATAACGCCGCACATCCGTCAGCAAAAAACCATCCGCTAGATACTGCAGATAATTTTCCACAGTTTGCTTGTTAATTTTTTGGCCGTTTTTGGCCAGCGTTCCGGCAATATTATTCGGCGAAACCAGCGAGCCAACCGAGTCAAGCATAAAGCGGAACAGATTTTCAAAGTCAAATCTAGAGCGAATTTTTTTTCGTTTCATTATGTCATTTTCCAAAATAGCAGAATAAATACCGGTCAGATAATTGTTAATCTGTGATTTAGCTCGACTGTTTAACATATTTGACGCTTCGGGAAAACCGCCGTACAGAATAAAATCCTCAAAAAGTTCCGTCTGGTTTCGTGCGGCGGGAGCATTTTGCGCAAACTCCGCAAAAGAAAAGGGCAGCATTCTAATCTCCACGCATCTGCCGGTGAGCAAGGTCGCTAAATCGGAGGAAAGAAAATTGGCATTGGAACCGGTAAGATACAAGTCTATATACGGCTTAACAAACAAAGAATCGACCAATTTCTCAAAATTGGGGACATTTTGGATTTCATCAAGAAAAACATAATTTTTCCGTCCAGGCGCACAGTTTTTTAGAATATGCGTGTGCAGAACATGACGGTCGAGCAAGGCCTCATTTTCCATTTCTTCGAGGTTAATGCTCAAAATATTTTTAGGCTTCACACCGGAGCGCAACAATTCCTGTTGAAATTGCACAAACAGAGTGGATTTACCGCAACGGCGAATGCCGGTTATGATTTTTATCAGACGCGCGCCGCGCAGCAAACGTAGTTTGGCCAGATATCTTTCCCGTTTTACCATTTTTTTCATAATAGCGATACTTTATATTTTTACACACTTTCGCTATTAGCGCAAATAGCGAAATTTTAAGGTTTTATTCACACATTATATTCTGGCAGCAAGCATTTTGGTGTTTTTTTAAGGTTTTCCGCTTATACTATCTGTCATGAAAATCGCGGTAGGTTTAAGCGGCGGCGTGGACAGCGCGGTTGCAGCGCTGTTATTGCAACAGGCCGGACATGAAGTTGTCGGCATCACGATGTCTATCTGGCAGGCGCCGGCAACTCCGTCAGTTGCCGGCACTTCTGCGGCGGCTTGTAGCCGCTCGCAGTCGCAAGCCGTTGATGCGTGTTATGGGCCGAATGAAAAAGAAGACATCGCGCTGGCGCAAAAAATCGCGGATATTTTACAAATCCCCTACCATGTGCTGGACTGCGCCGCGCCGTACCAAAAAATCGTGCTGGATTATTTCAAAGATGAATATTTAGCCGGACGCACGCCCAACCCCTGCGTGTTCTGCAACAGTCAGGTGAAATTCGGCGTCCTGCTCGAGCTGGCCAGACAAAGCGGCATTGGTTTCGATAAATTCGCGACCGGACATTACGCACGTATCGAAAAAATAGACACAGGACATTACCCGAACTTAACAAACGCAGCGAAGTTAAGTGAGGGCAACAAGCGCGAAGCGCGAAGTTATGCCAATGTCGAAAAAATAAACAACCGCTTTGTCCTGAAAAAAGCGCGCGACGCCCAAAAAGACCAGACTTATTTTTTGTACCGCCTGAAACAAGAACAACTCGCGCAGATAATTTTTCCACTCGGGGATTTGACCAAAGACGAAGTGCGGAAAATCGCGCGAGAAAATAATTTGCCGGTCAGCGCCAAGCCGGACAGTCAGGATTTCTACAGCGGCGACTACAGTGACCTTATCGGCGCGCCGGACAAGGCCGGAAATATCGTGGACGCCAGCGGCAAAATATGGGGGACGCACAACGGCTACTGGCATTTCACTATCGGCCAGCGCAAGGGACTGGGTGTCGCCGCGGAGCGACCGTTGTATGTGCTGGACATCGATGCGGCCAACAATGAAGTGATCGTCGGTTACGAGGAAGAAACTTTGTGCCGCGGCTTGCTTGCCGACAATATAAACTGGCTCATTGCTGAAAAACCGGAAAGAATATCCGCGCAGATCAAAATCCGTTCGGCACAGCAAGAATTTCCGGCGGAGATAATTCCGCGTGAGGACAACACTATCGAAGC
>JAITIE010000009.1 GCA_031279615.1 Candidatus Margulisiibacteriota bacterium
GGCCAGCAGCTTAAAACTATTTCTGGTGAATGCTGTAAATTCAGGGTTTTCCGCCAGTCTCTGTAAAGCCGGATATTCCGGCTCCGCCTGCAGCCGCGCCAGCAAATCATCCAGGCCGGCAGTTTTTTCTCTGCGGTAAATTGTCTGATAAATGCGCAGCAAGCCTTCGGCCATAGCCATAGCTTGATCGGATGATTTTGATTCATAAGGCGAATCCCGCCAGACCGCCGGAATTTCTGCGATCCGATAACCGGCGTTTTGCAGCAGTTTCAAGAGCTCCACGTCAAAACTCATGCCCAATTCTGTAAGCTGAGCCTGGATTGCCGCTATGGCCTGCGGACGCAAAGCTTTTAAGCCGGACTGCGTGTCTTTAATGCCCAGACCAAAACCCAGCTCCGCCAGCAGATGATAACCGGCGGAGTAAAGATCGCGCTCTCTGGATTTATTGGTCACCACCGCGCCGGTGACGCGCCGCGAAGCGATCACCGCGTCCGCCCGTCCGGCATACAGCTCTTTCAGCAAAAGACCGCTGACGCCTAGATCATGCGAAGTGTCGCTGTCGGTGTAAATAACAGCCGCTGGCTGACAGGTCAGAGCTTTGCGTAAGAGCAGGTGAATCATTCCGCCTTTGCGGCTGCTCTCGGTAAAGCGTTTGACCCGCTCCAGCGTGTCGGCCGGTTCAAAGATACGCTTAAAAACTCCCGAACGTTCTTGATACTGGGCTAGTTCCAGCAGCAGCTCCTCCGGCAAAAAGGTTTTTACTTTGGCGGCAAAAGAACTCAACCCTGGAGCGTCCAGCAACTGCCTGATTGCCGCAACCGTGCTTTTAGACTGGTCGGCGCAGTATTCATCCTCGGCGATGTAAAGCTGCCAGTCAAAATTTTGCAGACCCTCAAAAAGATAAGCCAGCTGCCGGCATTTTACCTCCAGAAAATTTTCTCCGGTAAAAGCGGCGGACTGCGATTGCAGCCGGTTAAGGTCTTGGTACACGCTGAAAACAAAAGTTATAGTCTGCCGCTCTGTCTGGGCGCGGTCTAATTCCAGTAGAGCCTGACGGGAAGCAATTAGAGTTTTCACCAGCGCCTGGCCGTAAGTATCCAGATCGGAAAAATCTGCGTCCCGGGCTTTGGCCAGATACGGGAGTGGATCGTGCAACGGCGCAATCTCCTGGAGCAGTTCTTGATAACGGCTGGTCTCCTTTGAAGTTTGGCGTTTCTTACCGGCCAGGTAATAAGCGTTCTTTTCTGCGTCTGTCAGCTGTGGCTGAAGCTGTATTGGTCCGGGGATCTGCGCCAAAGTTTCTTTATATTTGTGGTACTTTTGGCCTAGCCTTAAGATAGCTGCTTTATCAGCCGCTGGTATATCCAGTCTGACCAATTTGGCAAGATCTACCAGGCCGCGAAATGGATTGGGCAAAATGCGCTCGGCTTTTTGCAAAGGCTCGATGATAGAAATATATTTTTTCAGCATAACGAATGTTTTCCTATGAGAGATTTTCTATTGTTGATTTATCGAAAGTTTCAGATAATCATTTCATTTACTTAGGCGCCCAAACTACTGCAACTGGTTGACGGGTACAGTATAGAGCATTATTTTTCTTGGTTTCAAGCCCGGACAAGACTGCGCCAGGGATACTGTTTTGCATTTTTATTGTATATAATCTGCTCATGCGCCGCGCCAAAATATTTATACTGCTATTGGGAGTTTGCTTTTTGTCCGGCTGTGTGCCGCATGCCGATGAAGCTGTCCTGAAACGAGATATCGGCGCGCTGCTGGAGAAATATCAGCGCGGTGTGAATGACATAAATAAAGGCCTGCTGGAAAGCGTTATCTCGGACAAATTTTCTTTTTATGATACAGACCGCGCGCAGTATATTGACGGCCTGCTGTCCTTGACTATGTTGATCGACAAAATTACTTACGGCAATATCCGCGTGGAAAATTATAAAATCCTGGCGGATGTGCAGACCGACGGCAGCATTATTTTTAAGCCGGACGTGCAAATGCCGCTTTTTAAGTCTATGCCTTTTATGCAGGGCAGATCAAGAGCGCGCGCGGTTTTTGTTTTTTTGTACGAAGCCGGTACGGAGCTGAAAATTTTAGCCGAAGATCAAGTCCTGGCCGAAAAAGAAATTGTCTGGGGCGCGCATCCGCCAAGCATCATACAGCCAGCGCTGTCCAAATACCATGTGTCGCCGGGTGATCAGGTCGAAGTAGGGTTTTTGGTCAATAAATCCAGCGATGAAGCGCTTTTTGTTTTTGTCAACGAGCAGATGCTGGGCGGTTATGCGCTGGACGGCGCTGGCGGAGAAATGGTTAATTATACGGTCAAGGCGCCGGCCGCGCTGCAGCGCGGCGACAATTTTGAAATAAGACTGATGGCTTTTGCGGGCAAAGTGGATTTAAATAATCCTAACGAAGCGGTTTTGCAGGGCGCGACGGTCAGGACTTTTGTCCTGCCGGTGAGATGAAAAAGGAGTGATTTTATGAAGCTGGCGATAATCGGCGGCGGGAATATGGCCGAGGCGATCTTGCAGGGTGTGCTGAGCGGCAAATTATTGGCCGCGGCGGAAATAATGATCGCGGACGTGTCGGCGGAGCGGCTGAAATATCTGGCGGAAAAATACGGAGTGCAGACGACGGCTAATAATCTGCAGGCTTTGCGCGCGGCGGAAAATGTCCTGCTGGCGGTGAAGCCACAGGTCAGCGCCGGCGTGATCGACGAGATACAGGCTGCGGGCAAAACGGAACAATTGATCATTACGATAGCCGCCGGCGTGCCAATGAGCAGGATTGACGTCAGGCAAAACCGGAAAGTAGCGCGCGTTATGCCGAACACTCCGGCGCTGGTTGGTCAGGCGGCCTCGGCGGTTTGTTTCAATGAGCGGGTGTCCGCGGCAGACAAAACATTTACACTGGAGTTACTGCGAAGCATCGGCGCGGTGGTGGAAGTTGACGAAAAAGAGCTGAACGCGGTTACCGGATTGTCCGGCTCGGGACCGGCTTTTGTTTTCCGGCTGATGGATTATTTTATCCAGGCCGGAGTCAGCCTCGGCCTGCCGGAAGCTAAGGCGCGGACACTGACCTATCAGACTTTTTTAGGGAGCGCGCTGCTGGCGGACAGGAGCGGCCGGCCGCTGGAGGAGCTCATCGCGCAGGTTACTTCGCCGGGTGGCACGACGCAGGCCGGACGGGAGGTCTTGGAAAAATCCGCGGCCGGCCAAATCCTCAGGGACACGCTAGTCCGCGCCAAGGAGCGGGCTGACGAATTGGAGAAAGGAAAATAAAATGACCGAAATTTTGAGCCTGACGCACAGTATTGTCCGCAACTTCATAGACACCGTGGCCTATGTTTTGGAATTGCTGATCATTATCCGCTGCATCATGAGCTGGTTCCAGCCCAATCCTTATCACCTGCTGGTGCGTAAAATATACGAGCTGACCGACCCGCTCTTGCGGCCTTTTCAGGGAATTTTTCATTTTGGCGGTATGGATCTCTCACCAGTTCTGGCTCTGCTGGCCATCGGCTTTGTGCGGAGCTTACTGCTGAGGTTTGTGTAACCCGTTTACCGCAACACCAGATCAATTCGCAGCTTATTTTGGCGGCTGGTATACAGGGGGCATTCTTTGCCCGCATAGTGGAAAAATAAATTTATGCCGTAATAGTTGTAAACTTTGTTTACCAGATCGCGTTCCTCGAGCATTGCTGGAAACGCATAATATTCCCGGAGTGATTTTTTAAAATCCAGCCAGGCCGGTGTTCCCAAATATTGATTATAAAAGCGGAAATAACTGTCAGGTATCTTGAGCGCTTGATTGTACATGTAGTTATTGACGATGACTTCAGCCCAAAGATATTCTTTGAGTAGCGTAAAAGTCTGCGGCTGGTTTTTGATGGCGGCTACCGGTGCTGCGGAAAAAATAGTGTTTCTCACGCAGCAGTACAAACTGTACCCGCTGAAAAATAAATTTTTGTCCATTATGTCGTCCTGAAAAAATTCGATATTTAACGATCCGCGGGGAGAATCAAATTTTTTTAAGATAAAAGACTCGTTATATTTTTCGACAGGACGCTGAAAGTTTGGCTTAAAACAGATTTCATTCTGATAGATGTGCTGGTGGGCGGAGTGGATACGGCGATAGGCCCAGACGCCCGTGCTGTCTTCCACCGATATTATCTGGCCGAGCCCGCCCAGCTTATTCAACGCGGCGTTATAAATGCGCCCGCCTTTGTCTCCAGCCGGCGCCAAAAAATGGGTTAAAAATATAACATTCTTTTCACGGTCAGACAGAAGTTTTTTATTTAGTATATACATGTGTAGCTGTTGTCAAATCCCTGCTTCGTTCGGTGACTGTAAGCCCGTCAGGGAGCGCAGCCGGACTGCCCCGAAGCGTTTTTATTTTTTCGCAATCATGTATTTCAGCAAATCCACCACACGGTTGGAGTAGCCCCATTCATTGTCGTACCAGGACACGACCTTGAAAAATCTTTTTTCGCCTTTGAGATTGTTCTGCAGCGTGGCCAGCGAGTCGTAAATGGACGAGC
>JAITIE010000004.1 GCA_031279615.1 Candidatus Margulisiibacteriota bacterium
ATTTCCTGCTGTAGTTTACGGATAAAATCCGCGGTTTTCACTGTCTCGGATTTTCCCTCGCGGTCGCGCACGGACAGCGTGTTTTCCGCGCATTCTTTGTCGCCCAGCACGGCCATGTAAACGACTTTTTCCAGCTGCGCCTGCCGGATTTTGTAGCCGATTTTTTCGGAGCGCGCGTCCAGCTCGGCGCGGATGCCCCCGGCAATTAATTGGTCAAACAATTTCTGCGCGTATTCATTTTGCTTGTCGCTGATGGTGAGAATTTTTACCTGCACCGGCGCCAGCCAGGCCGGAAATTTGCCGGCATAATGCTCGATGAGTATGCCTAAAAATCTTTCTAGCGAACCGTAAACCACGCGGTGAATCATTACCGGCCGGTGTTTTTGATCGTCCGCCCCGATATAGCTCAGGTCAAAAAGCTCCGGCAAATTCATGTCCAGCTGTACGGTGCCGCACTGCCAGGTGCGCCCCAGCGCGTCCTTGATGTGAATATCGATTTTAGGGCCGTAAAAAGCGCCGTCGCCTGGATTGACTTTGTAAGTTTTGCCAACAGCTTTAAGCGCGTCCTCCAGCGCCCGCTCCGAGCGCGTCCAGGCTTCCACGCTGCCGACAAATTTTTCCGGACGGGTGGAAAGTTCTAAATGGTACGTCAAGCCAAACACGCCGTACATTTCATCGACCAGCTTGAGAATATTTAAAATCTCGGATTCGATTTGCTCCGCCGTCATGAAAATATGCGCGTCATCCTGATGAAAAGCGCGCACGCGGAAAAGCCCGGACAGCACGCCGGATTTTTCATGGCGGTGCACCAGGCCAATCTCCGCCGAGCGCAGCGGCAGCTCGCGGTAAGAATGCTGGGTCTCGCTGTACAGCAAAATGCCGCCCGGGCAATTCATCGGCTTGATGACAAAATCCTCCTCGTCAATCCGCGTGGTGTACATATTTTCGCGGTAATTGAACCAGTGGCCGCTTTTCTCCCAGAGCGCGCGGCTGAGTATGAGCGGAGTTTTGGTTTCCTGATAGCCGTGCTTGCGGTGTTTTTCCCGCCAGAAATCCAGCAAAGTATTCCAGAGAATCATGCCTTTGTTGTGAAAAAACGGAAAGCCCAGGCCCTCATCATGAAAAGAAAAGAGGTCTAATTCTTTGCCCAGTTTACGGTGATCGCGTTTTAAAGCCTCTGCCTGCACATGCAGATAATCTGCTAATTCCTCCTGGGACGCAAAAGCCGTGCCGTAAATGCGCGTCAGCATTTTATTTTTCTCGCTGCCGCGCCAGTAAGCTCCGGCAATTTTTAATAATTTTATCGCTTTAATCTGAGAGGCTTTCTCCACATGCGGGCCGGCGCATAGATCGCTAAAGTCACCGCTGTCGTAAAAACTAATCTCACCGTCCGTCAGATCCGCCAGCAGCTCTAGTTTGTACGGCTCGTCTTTTAATAATTTTTCCGCCTCGCTTTTGCTGACAATTTTTTTCAGGAAATGCGGATTTTGTTTAATGATTTTTTGCATTTCTTTTTCAAGGGTCGGCAAATCTTTGTCGCTGAGCGGTTCGGGAAAATCAAAGTCATAATAAAAACCGTCGGCAATGGCCGGACCGATCGCCAGCTTCGCTTCAGGATAGATCCGCTTCACCGCGGCGGCTAGAATATGCGACGCGCTGTGTCTTAAAACGCTTAATTCCGGCTTGGGGTCCCCGCTCATAAAATTTTCTCACCAATTAATTGTAAGACATCGGCAGACCCAGCATGATGCCGAACGGCGTCTGCACTTCGCCGGGCTGCGGCCCGTCAAAGATCCCGCGCTCGACCAGTGAAAACATCAGGTCTTTTTCCAGCTCGAACATCTGGCGGTGTGACATAAAACAAAAAGGCCGGGCGGTCTGCGGCGCGCGCAAACCCAGCACCAGCAACCCGCCAGGCAGCGCCGGACGCCTTCTGGTCAGGTCCATATTAGCCGGACGCAGGAAAAAATCTATCGACGGCAGTTGAAAAGAAAAATTTTCACCATTGTTTCGCGGCGCTCTGCGGCGTCCGGCCAGACGCTGTTTGACCAGCTTAGGCTGCGTTTTGGCTTTGGCCAGACGGGCCTCGGTTTTTAAGAACTGCAGCAAATCGGTTTTTAGCACATCATCCAAAACCGCCTTGACTATCAGTCCCATTTTACCCACTAAACCATCGGCGAGGTTTTCTATCGCTTTTTCCTCATTTTGTCCTTCGCCGCAAACTTCAGGGAACATCGAACAGCTGGCCTTGAAAGTATCGTTTTCTTTTTTGACCACGATCTCAAAATCCACCGGCATATTTATCATAAACTCAAGATTAGCATAATTTCAGAGATAAGGCAAAAGACCGGCGGCAAAATTTTTGGGCTAACCCGCAAATAATTCTTTCACCCACTGCGTTTTTTGGTCAGCCGGTTCGGCGGCGTAGGCTTCTAAAACCACTTCAAAATTCACTTCCCGCCCGTAAATCTCTTTGAGCAAACCGCAAACGAGATTTTTGTTCTGCGGCTCAAGCAGTTTATTTTTGTGAAAACCGTAACTTTCCTTGAGCTGCAAAGTCAGCACACCGTCCGCGTAATTTTTCGGCCGGGCTTCACAAAGCAGTGTAAGCAACAGCGGTTTTTTTTGCTTAACTTTGTTCAAGAAAAAATTCCAGGACTGTTTGACGGTGGCAAAAGTCAACGGCTGATCCGGATCGAGCGGCGGCGGCGCGGCTGCCGGGGTTTTGGTTTGAAGCGGCGTTTCGACTTCGCTCAACGCCTGAGCTGTAGAGCGCGGCTGTGGAGTTTCAGACGGCGGCGCGCATAATTCCAGAACCGCCAATTCAAAAACCAAACGCACATTGGGATTCCAGCGCATATCCTGCTCCGCGCGGGCAAAAACAGCGATCATTTTTTTTAATTCCGCGGCGGTAGTCTTGTCCGCCACGGACTGCAGCGCCGCCAAATCTTCCGCGCTCAAATCCAGCGCCTGCCCCGCGCGCAAAGACAGCAGGAGCAGATCGCGCAGGCAGTCCAGCAAATCGCGGCCAACCTGCCGCAAATCTTTGCCGTCGGCAGTCAAACGTCCAATGAATTCCAGAGCGCCGGTCAGATCGCGGGCAATAATTTTCTCCAGCAGCTCCGCCAGCGCGGTGTTCAAAGCCGCGCCTAGAGAAGCCAAAGCTTTTTCAAAAGTAAGGTCCGCGCCTTCCGCGGAAATCAGGCGGTCCAGCAAAGACAAGGCGTCACGCATACAGCCGTCCGCCAAACGCGCCAGATAATTCACGGCGCGGCTGTCGACAGTCACGTTTTCTTTTTGACAAACAGCTTTCAGATGCGCTTCTATCTCCGGCACTGTGATCCGTTTGAAATCAAAACGCTGACAGCGCGAGAGAATAGTCGGCGGAATTTTTTGAATCTCCGTGGTCGCCAGGACAAACACGGTTTGCTCGGGCGGCTCTTCCAGAGTTTTGAGCAGCGCGTTAAAAGCCTCGGTCGTCAGCATGTGCGCTTCGTCAATAATGTACACTTTGTAACGGCAGGCCTGTTCCAGCGGATTGTAATTGACCTGCTCGCGCAGCTTGCGGATCTCGTCAATGCCGCGATTGGACGCGGCGTCCAGCTCGATGACGTCCACCGCCATGCCGTCGCGGATCTTCACGCACATGGGACACTGACAGCAGGGCTTGATCGTCACGCCGTCAGCGCAATTCAAGGCCTTGGCCAGAATCCGCGCCAGACTGGTTTTGCCCGTGCCGCGCGGCCCGGCAAAAATATAAGCGTGCGCCAATTTATCCTGCTGCAGTGCGTTTTTAAGCGTCTGCACGATCGGCTGCTGGCCGATTATCGTGTCAAAATCCTGCGAGCGGTATTTGCGGTAAAGAGCCAGATGCGCCATATTTACTCCAGATAAAAACGCGGAACGCGTTTGCCAATGCCGCACATAATCTCATAATCAATAGTGCCGGTCAAATCCGCCAGCTCCTGCGCCGTGATTTCCGCGCCGCCCTGCCGTCCGATCAAGACCACTTCGTCACCGGCGGACACGCTGTCGTCAACCGCGGCCAGACACATGTCCATGCAAATATTTCCACAAAGCTTATAGGACTGTCCGTTAATCAAAACGCGGCCACGGTTGGAAAGCAGGCGGCTCAAACCATCGGCGTAACCGGCGGAAATAGTGGCGACGCGCGTCGGCTTCTCCGCCGTAAAGGTCGCGCCGTAGCTCACAGATTCGCCAGCCTGAATAGTTTTGACGGCCATGACGCGCGATTTAAAAGTCAGCGCGCCGCGGTACAGACCGATGCCGAGCCTGACCATATCATACTGCGCCTGCGGAAAGGCCAGCAAAGCTTGAGAGCTGAGCGCATGAATGTATTTAATCTCCGGCACGATCGCCTTAGCCGCCGCCACGCATTCGGCAAATTTCTCCAGTTGTTTTTGCCCTGCCGCGTCCAGACAGGCCAGATGCGTAAACAGGCTTTCCACCGCGATATTTTTTAAACTTTTTATTTTCCGCAAAAAATCCGGCAATTCGGCCGGCCGCAAACCAATGCGGTTCATGCCGGTGTCCACTTTGACATGCACTTGCACCTTATCCGGCGCGGCCTTGGCCAAACGCTCGACAAAAGCGTATTCGTAAACCGTCTGCGCAACTTTAAGCTCGATGATGCGGGGAATATATTGTTCCGCGGGCTGGCTAAAAATCAGGATCGGCGCGGCAATTCCGTTCTGGCGCAGCTCCTGCGCTTCGCTTAAGCCGGCTACGCCGAAATAATTGACACCGCCCGCCGCTAATTTTCGGGCGACCGGCGGCGCGCCGTGACCGTAAGCGTCAGCCTTGAGCACACCTAAAATCTCCGTCCGGCAGTCCAGTCTGGAGCGGTAAGCTTCCAGATTTTCCGCCAATTTTCGCAAATTTATTTCCGCAAAGGCTCTTTTCATTTTTTGCTCTTTATTTTATTTTTCTTTTTGCTTTTGAGCGCGGCCCGCGCCGGAGATTTCGGCGCGGCTCCCGAGCGCAGCGCCTGACAAACCTGACAGAGCAAATACAGCAGAGCGCCCAGCAGCAACAAAGCGTTGACAATAATCGCCACCGGCAGCCAATCCAAAAGCAAACAAACGCCGAAGATCAGCCAAAATTCTGCGCGGCGAAAAAATAAACGCGGTGTTTTTAGTTTCAAAATCTCAGCCTGCTGCCAAACAAACAGCGTCAGACCGCGCCAAACCAAAGCGCTCAAAAGCACGCCGACCAAAAAATAACTATCCGCAAAAATCAAACTGAGGAGCAGCGGCACAAACAGCAGGATATCGCAAAGTGTATTGGCCAGCGCGTTCCAAAACCGGCCAAACACGCTCTCCGTGCCGGTTTGCCGCGCGTAAATGCCGTCAAAATAAGTAAAAAACCAGGCCAAAAAAAAACAGCCGACTGCTTCTAAACGCCGCCCGTAAAGCACAAAACCACCGCCCAACAGCGCCCCCCAAACCGCCAGCGCGGTTAAAAAATTGGGCGTGCAGTGAAACCAGCGGAAAAAATTTATCAGCCACAAAAATTTTTTTTCATAAGTTTTTAAGCCGCGCCGATCGCGCAAGCGAAACATTGAAATATTCAGCGACATAATAAATTTATCCATTTTGGCAATCGACTTTAACATGCTAATGTCCTATGTTGAAATTAAAAAACTCCAAACCCCAACCCATGAATAAAAACAAGCCGGTCAAAACTACCGCGGCGTACACGCCGGCCAGCACATCGTCCAGCACTACGCCCCAGCCGCGCGGTAATTTTTGGATCTGTCGAATGCCCAGCGGCTTCACTATGTCAAAAAAACGGAACAAAGCAAAACCCAGCGCTGTGACACCGCAGTGCATTATCAGCAGCGC
>JAITIE010000083.1 GCA_031279615.1 Candidatus Margulisiibacteriota bacterium
CACGCGGCTGGTGCCGACATCGATTACCACCGCTCCGGCCTTGACCATCTCTCCGGTAATTAAACCAGGTTTGCCAGTCGCGGCAATCACGATATCTGCCTGCCGCACCTCATTAGCCAAATCTTCAGTGCGCGAGTGACAAACCGTAACGGTACAGCCGAGCTGAAATAATAAAATTGCCATTGGTTTGCCGACAATATTGCTGCGGCCAACTACGACCGCTTTTTTACCGGACAAAGAAACTCCTGTCGATTCAAGCAGTTTCAGACAACCCAACGGCGTGCAGGGCAATATCATTGTTTGATTGGCAGTATTAAAATAATTTACCAAATTACCTGTATTCTGCGGATGGAAACAATCCACATCTTTAGCAGGGTTGATCGCCAGGATAATTTTTTTCACATCAATTTGTCTCGGCAGAGGCAGCTGCACCAACACTCCGTGGACTCGAGGGTCAACATTTAATTTTTGAATCAAGGCCAGTAGTTCCGCCTCTCCGGTCGTTTCCGGCAAGCGATGCACTTCAGAATAAAAACCGATTTCCTGACAGGCCTTTTCTTTGGCATTCACATAAATTTGCGAAGCCGGATTAGCGCCAACTAAAACAACCGCCAGCCCGGGCTTGACGGCTAATTTAGCGGCTTCATTTTTTATTTTCTCCCGAATATTTTGCGCGATTTTTTTTCCGTCGATTATTTGAGCGGTCATTCTTAACTCCTGTCTCCAATTTTAAATAAACCGTCCCGCGCCGACACTGACTGCAAGCCCGTCAGGGAGCGGAGTCGAAGTCAAGCGAGGTCACGCTTCCATCAGCGCTTTTTCTTTGCTGGGCAGTTCCAGCGAGACAACTTTGGAAACGCCTTTTTGCTCCATGGTTAGGCCAAAGAGAACCTCCGCCACAGACATCATGGCCTGCCGGTGCGTGATGATAATGATTTGCGTTTTTTCCGCGTATTCTTTCAGCAGTTCGGTTACCCGGCCAATATTCGGGTCGTCCAGCGCGGCGTCAATCTCGTCCAAAATACAAAAAGGCCCCGGCCGCGCCGAAAGCAACGAAAAAAGCAAGGCCACCGCCGTCAAAGCATTTTGGCCGCCGGAAAGCAGGGACATCGACTGGGTTTTTTTCGCGCCGGGCACGCGTGCCAAAATTTCAATGCCGGACTCCAAAATATCATTGTTGTCCAAAATCTGCAGTTCGGCGTAACCGCCGTTGAAAAGCGAGGTAAAAATCTGCTTGAAATGCTCATTCACCAAATGAAAAGTTTCTTTAAAAGCCTCCAGCGCGGTGCGGTCTAATTCTTTGATAATGCTCAATAAATCCGCTTTAGATTTTTCCAGATCCTCGCATTGATTTTCGATAAAAACCAAACGCTCTTTCTGCGCTTCGTATTCTTCGATCGCCAGCAGATTGACCGGCTCCATGCGTTTGATGCGGCGCTTGAGTTTTTCCACCTCGTCCTGCGTCTTTTCGTAATCCTCCACCGCCGTTTCAGACCGCAACACGTCATCGATAGTCAGATTGTACTCATTGGCCATGCGGCGTAGCATCTCATCGTGCTCGGCTTCCACGCGCGCCATCTTGATTTCCTCTTCGGACAATTTGGCGCGCACTTCGCGGTCGGCGTCGTGGCGTTCTTTTTCCAGCCGGTCGTAAACTTCCAGATCATGGAAATACCGCGCGCGCTCTTGATTGGCCGTATTGAGGCCGGTCTGTGTCTGTTCAATCCGTCCCTCAATTTCCGGCAGAACATTTTGCGTGTCCTGCAGAGTATTTTCCGCCTCGGCGATGCTTTGCCGCAAAGTCTCTTTTTCCGCGCTTTTTTCGGCCAGCTGCGCGTCAGTCTGCTGAATATTGTCGCGGTAAGATTCCAGCTTCAATTCAACCTGCCGCCGCGCAGCCAGCGCGTTGGTGCTGTTGATTTTAATCTCGGTCAGCAGTTCATTGACCGTCGTTTTCTCACTGTCCGCCTGTTGCAGCGCGCTTTCTTTTTCCGTAATAATTTTTTCTTTTTCTTCCCGCTGTCTGTTCAACTCGGCCAGCTCGGCCTGCAGATTTTGTTTTTGTCCGGCAATTCTCTCCATTTCACTTTGCTGCTGCGTGATTTCCTGCCGGCTGTTAACGATATTTTTCTCCAGTTTGCCGCGGTCAATTTCGAGGCGCGCCAAATCGTTGGCAATCGTGCCCTGCTCTATCTCCAGATGCTTCAATTTATTGGCGTGCTCTTTTAATTCATCTTCGATCTGGCCGAAAAGCTGTTCGATATTTTTTATCTCCGTGTCCAGCGCCGCTAATTCTCCGGTATACTGCTCAATATCTTTGCTCAGCTCAATAATCTCCCGCTGGCGGCTCAATAAAGAAACTGATTCCTGCTCTTTGCCGACCGAGCCGCCGGTCAGCAAACCCCTGGCGGTCAGCGCTTCGCCAGCCAATGTAACCACCGCGGTCAAACCGCTGGTCTCCATCTGCTCAAACACGCTCCAGGCCTGCTCAAGATTGTCCACGATACACACCGTGCCCAGCAAAGCGGTGATAAACTCCTGGTATTTTTCCGCGCAGGACACCACGTCAACAGCGCAAACGCCGCGCGGCGGCGCGGCCTTGACCGCGTTTTTCAGCAAGCCGCCAGCTGTAAACGTCGCGCGCCCCAGCGAATGCTCGCGTAAGTATTGAAGCGCTTGCTCGACCGTGGCGCGGTCTTCCGCCACAATGGCCTGCAGATTATTTTCCAGAGCGGCTTCCACCGCGGCTTCGTACTGTTTGGGCACCGTGATAATATCCGCCACCACTCCGGCAATGCCGGCAAAACCCGGCGCGTTATCTTTTCTGGCCTGAAAAACCGAACGCACGCCTTTCTGAAAACCCTCATGTGTCTGTTGCATTTCTTCCAGCAATTTTAAGCGCGATGACTGCTGGTCAAATTTTTCCTTAATCTCCATGCGCCGGTTTAATTTGGTTTTGCGCTCGTCCTCTTTTTGCGATTTTTGCTTAAATAATTCATCGCGCCGCGCGTGCAATTCCTCGACATTATTGTCGACAAAAGTTTTACGCTCCAGCAACGCGCTCCCGCGTTTCGTCAACTCCTCCTGCTCTCTGGCAAAATCTGTCAGCGAAGTTTCCACTCTCTGCAGATCGCCGGCCACAACCGTCTCGCCGGATTCCAAACCCAGCAGTTTGGATTTCTGATTTTCCACTTGATCCAAAAAATTCGTCAGATTTTTTTTCAAATCAGCAATTTCCTGATTGACCTGTTGCCAGCGCTCCACAATGGCGCGGGTTTCCTCGTTTTTCCTGGCCAAACGCTCGTCAAGCTCAGCCACGGATTTTTCCACCGCGCTCAGCTCAATCTGCGCTTCATTTTGCCGCGCCAGCAAAGCCGTTTTGTTTGCTTCCAGCTGTGTAATTTCCTGCTCCACCGCCTGCAAGCGCTGACGGTGATTGCCGATGCGTTCTCTGGCCACGTCGGATTTATTGGCGGACTCGGCTCTCTGCCGGCGCAAATCCTGCAGCTGGCTGTCGAAATCCTGCAGCTGCTTATCCAGCTCGACTATTTTGTCCCGAAATTCCTGTTTTTTTGCGGCAATATTCTGCGCGCCCGCGTCGGCTTCCTCAACCACTTTTTTATATTCAACGATTTTTTGCTCGACTTCTTGTTTGAAAAAATCCAATTTACCCAGCTTGACTTTGAACAAACCGATTTCCAAGCCGGCCAAATCTTTTTTCAAAACCTGATATTCATTGGCTGTTCTGGCCTGTTCCTCCAGCGGTCCCAGCTGTTGATGGATCTCCGCGCGGATATCGCTCAAGCGGAATAAATTTTGCTCGGCGGCCTCCAGCTTGAGCTGCGTAGCATGCTTGCGGGATTTATACTTGTGAATGCCGGCGGCTTCCTCGAATAATTTGCGGCGGTCTTCCGGCTTGCTGTGCAGCAGGCTGACCACCTGTCCCTGCCCGATAATCGCGTAAGAGCCTTTGCCGATGCCGGTATCCATCAGCAACTCCTGCACATCGCGCAGGCGCACCACCTCTTTATTGATGAGGTACTCGCTCTCGCCCGTGCGGTAAAAACGGCGGCCAACCTCGACCTCGCTGTAGTCCACCGGCAGACGGTGATCGGAGTTGTCAATAGTCAGAAAAACTTCGGCCAGCGAAACCGGCTTGCGCTCTTCCGTGCCGGCAAAAATAACTTCCTCTTGCTGCGAGCCGCGCAACAGTTTGATCGACTGCTCGCCCATCACCCAGCGGAACGCGTCGATAATATTGCTCTTGCCACAGCCATTGGGCCCGACGATTGCCGTAATGCCGCGCCCGTCCGCAAACTCTAAAACTGTCCGGTCGGGAAAAGTTTTGAACCCGAACATTTCCAGTTTTTTCAGATACATTCAAACACTCTCCAGTATCCCCCTGAAATGCGCGTCCTGCAGTAAATTTTTAGCGGCCTGCTGCTCCGAGCCTTTTTTGGTTTTGTTCCGGCCCTGCGCCGCATAAGGCCGCAGTTTGGCCAAAACACCGTGTCCCGCCACCAAAACTTCACTGGTAAAGACCTTGTCATGCTCAGGACCGCGCTCCTGTATAACACGATATTCCGGTAATTTCCAGCCTAGCGCCTGCACTTTTTCCTGCAGGACAGATTTGTAATCCTGAAATTCAGCCAGCTCCATCTCCTCGGCAAAAATCGGCTGATAAATTTTCAAGATAAACTCGCTCGCGCGCGCCAGGCCGCCGTCCAGATAATAGGCCGCAAAAAGCGCTTCCAGACTGTCGGCCAGATTGGACTTGCGCAGCGCGCCGCCGTTAGCGGCTTCATTGCGGCTCATCAGCAAATAATCACCCAGCGCATAACGCGCGGCGATCTCTGCCAGCACCGAGTCGCTGACCAGCACCGCGCGGACTTTGGTCAGGAAGCCTTCGTCTTTTTCAGGAAAAGCTTCAAACAAATATTCGGAAATGACTATTTTCAAAACCGCGTCGCCTAAAAACTCCAGCCGCTCATTGTTGGCCGCGGCTTGCGAACAATGCGTCAGAGCTCGATCCAGCAGCTCGAGATTTTGAAACTCAATCTGCAGAGCTTTTTGACAGGCTTTTAATTGTTGAACACGGTCTATTGTTAAGGGCATAATTTAAAAATGATAATCAATCCCGGCTTGCTTCATTATTGCATTAGCCGTAAAACGCGATTTTATTCTCCCGTCCACCGGAAAAGAGCATTTGTTAAGAGGACTGTACCAAATATCATGATCTCCTTTGCCACGCCGCTGAAAAGAACAACCCCATTCTTTTAATTTTTTCCGCACTTTCTTTTCAAATTCAGCCATAGAGTTACCCTAACAGATATTATTTCTCAACGCAAACAATACGCTAAGCCGCTAGAGTCAACCGTTCAGCCTTGAAACGCAAACGCACATCGCCTTGCGGGACTTGTTTATTTAAAGCCAAAACTTCCGGCACGGCCAGTTTAACCCGCTCTATAAGCGCGTCTAATGAACCGGATTCTAAAGCAATCGGAATATCATCATTGACGGCCACCCAGACCTGTGCTTCTTCATCCCATGTTAGAGAAATACTATATTCCATAATAAACTCCTGCTTCTATATTCTAACATAATATCAATATTTTATAACTCGAAAATCTCTCGACTTTCAACAGGCACATATTTATTTATTCCTCACCAAAATTTTCCTTGCTATCATCTGCAAAATATGTTAATTTTTTGCGCGTGGGGAAATTTTCTTGGGGCTTTAAGAAAATTTCCTTATTTTTTTATTTTTTAGAAAGCTCAAAGGAAGTGAAATAATTGAAAATAAAATTTGACGGGAAAATTTTAGTTATTGGCTGCGGCAGTGTGTCGCAGTGTTTTCTGCCTCTGCTTATCAAACATCTGGAAATGCCGCCCCATAAAATAACGATCATTGATTTTATCGACAAAACTCCAGCGATCGCCGCTATTCTCCAGACCGGCGTCAATTTCAAAAAAGACCGCGTGACCAAAGAAAACATCGGCAGTAAACTAGCCGAGTATGTCGGCGGCGGCGATATAATTATCGACCTCGCTTGGAATATCGACTGCAATACCATTTTACAATGGTGCCATGAACACCAGGTCCGTTACATCAACACTTCCGTCGAAGAGTGGGACCCTTACGCCGACGCGGAAAACACGCCGCCGCAGAAACGCACGCTTTATTACCGCCAGATGCAGATCCGCGAGATGCTGGCCAGCTGGAAAGAAAAAGGCCCCTCGGCGGTCATTGATCACGGCGCCAATCCCGGACTGGTGTCGCATTTCGTCAAAGTCGCTCTGGTCGACATCGCCAATAAATTATTGCAAGACCAGCCTCAGGACGCGCGCGCTGAAAATTTGCGGAAATATTTACAGGCGGAAAACTGGCCGAAAATTTCCCAGACGCTCGGTGTGAAAGTCATCCACATCAGCGAGCGTGACACGCAGATTATTGATAAACCCAAACAAATCAACGAGTTTGTCAACACTTGGAGCATTGAGGGTTTTTACGAGGAAAGCATCGCGCCGGCGGAGCTGGGCTGGGGCACGCATGAGCTGTCTTTGCCGCCGCATGCGCTGACGCATAATTACGGTCCGCAAAATCAGATTTGCCTTGCCAAAATGGGGCTGAAAACGAAAGTGCGCAGCTGGGTGCCCTGCGGCGAAATCACCGGCATGGTTATCCGCCACGGCGAAGCGTTTTCGATTTCAGATAATCTAACTGTGTGGAACGGCGCCGAGCCAGTGTATCGCCCGACCGTGCATTACGCTTACTGCCCCTGCGATGGAGCGCAGCTCTCTATCGCCGAGCTGGAAATGCGCCAGTTCAAGCTGCACGAAAAACAGCGGATTTTGACGGACGAAATCATTGACGGCCGCGATGAGCTAGGTGTGCTGCTCATGGGACACGATTTTAAATCCTGGTGGACCGGCAGTCTGCTGGACATTCACACCACGCGCCAGCTTGTGCCGCGGCAAAACGCCACGACCTTGCAGGTTGCCTGTTCGGTGCTGGGCGCGCTTTTTTGGCTGATCCGTAATCCACAGGAAGGCGTAAAAAATCCCGACCAACTGCCCTACAAAGAAGTGCTGGAAGTCGCGCGGCCCTATCTCGGTGAATTTGTTTCCCTGCCGTCGGATTGGGACCCGACGCAAAATCGCCGCGACATTGATATGTTCAATAAATACCGCCAGCAGCCGCGGCGCATTGACGAAAATTTAAGGTGGCAGTTTAATACATTCTTGGTAGAATAAAAGCCGCAGGAGGTAGATAATTGGCACACGAAGAACCTGAGGGTGCGGAGGCCAGCCGGCCTAGCATCAAAGCGCCGAAAACCCGCGAAGGCATCGAGTCGCTGATTCGCAAATTAGTCAAAGAGCACAACACTCCCTTGTTGCTCGTTTTAAAAAGCGTCTTGAGCAAACAATTTTATTCTTTCAAAAAAAAGCTGCCCAATATCGAGCCGTTCTATGCGATCAAGTCCAATCCCAACGCGCAGGTTCTGAAACATTTTGTCAGTCTGGGCTGCGCGTTCGACGTGGCCAGCGCCAAAGAGATCGAGTGGGTTTTGCGCGCCGGCGCCAAGCCGCGCAATATTATTTTTGCCAACACCATAAAATCCGAAGCCGATCTGCAGTACGCGCATTGCCACAAAATCGACCTGCTGACTTTTGACAATGAACTGGAGTTATACAAAATCGCCAAATTTTGTCCCAAGTCACGGGTAATCCTGCGTATCAAAGTTGCCAATATCGGCAGTGTGGTGCAGCTCTCGCTCAAATTTGGCGCGGATCCGGAACAGGCAACGTATCTGCTGAAAAAAGCGCGCTCGCTGGGACTGCATCCCGAGGGCATCAGTTTTCATGTCGGCTCGCAGTGCACGAACATCAACAATTATATTCAAGCGCTGGAAATGTCCGCCAAGATTTTTGCGGAAGCGGAAAGCGTCGGCATTTATCTCAAACTGCTGGACATCGGCGGCGGGTTCCCGATTAAGCATTTTGACGACGAGGACGGCACGATCTTTGAAAAAATGGCCAGCACTTTGCGCAAAGAAATTAAGCGGCTTTTCAAAAGCTACGACAAACTGCGCATTATCGCCGAACCGGGCAGATTTTTCTGCGGGCCAGCCGGCATACTAATCACGCAGGTTGTCGGCAAAGCTTTCCGCGACAACAAATACTATTACTACATCAATGACGGCGTGTATCAGGATTTTTCCGGTGTGATTTTTGACCACTGCAAATATGAATTCAAAACGCTGAAGCGCGGGCCGAAACTGCTCTGCACGCTTGCCGGTCCGACCTGCGATTCGCTGGACATTATTTCCCTGACGGAAGAATTGCCGGAGCTGGATATCGGCAATGTGATTTATGTGAAAAACATCGGGGCGTATTCCTGCGCCAGCGCCGTGCCGACTTTCAACGGCTTTGCGCCGGCCAAGATTTTAGTTGTTTAATCATTAAATGAAGAAGCTTGTTTTAGCTGCCGTATTATTCAGCGTTTTTTTCTTGACCGCCTGCGCGCGCAATCCGGCCACTGGCGGCTACGCGTTCAATTTTTACTCCGACGCGCAGGAGTATCAAATGGGCGAGGAATATCACCCGCAGCTCGTCGCGCAGTACGGTGAATATGCCGACCAAAATCTGCATAATTATGTGCAGGACATCGTGAATCGCCTGGGCGACGCGTCGCACCGTCCGGACTTGAATTATCGCGTAACCCTGCTGGACACGCCGGAGATCAACGCTTTTGCCATACCGGGCGGCCGCGTCTATGTCTGCCGCGGTCTGCTGATTTATATTAATTCCGAGGCGGAATTAGCTGGCGTCATGGGACACGAGATCGGCCACGTTACCGCTAAGCACAGCGTGCAGCAAATGTCCAAACAACAAGGTTTGGATTTTGGCCTGCTGCTGGGCGCGTTGTTTTTGGCCAAAGACAGCGAGCAAAACGCGCAAAATTTTCTCGATCTCGGCGGCGCGGTTTCCAATCTGGCTATGCTCTCCTACAGCCGCGAAGACGAAATGGAAGCCGACCGGCTGGGACTCGAGTACGCGCACAAAGCCGGATTCAGCCCGCTGGGCATTGAACAGGTGATGAAAATGTTTGAAAGACTGAGCGGCAAGCAAAGCGGGTTGAGCCTCATGCTTTCCTCACATCCCACTTCGGAAACGCGCAGCAAACAGGCGCGCATTGAAGTGCGCAAACTGGAAGAAAATCAAAATATCAACCGCGATTTGGAGCGCAACACTTATCTGGGCAAAATCAAAAATATTATCACTGGCCGCAATCCCGAACGCGGCGTCGTTAATAACGGAAGTTTTTACAGCGCCTATTACCAATTAACTTTCAACGGCGGCGGCGGTAAATTTAGTCTGGACAACGGTTACTTAATGGCCTGGCAAAATCCACAGCAAACCGTGGCGGCGCAGCTCGACCTGCTGGAGATGAACAATAATCCTGAAAAAACCAGAACCACGCAGACGGAAAAAAGTCTGGGCACGACCGCGCACACTGTCGCCGGCCGCAACTGGAACAACAGCCGCGGCAATGTTTACATTTATCTGGCGCAGGCCAAAGACGGCTATTATCAAATCAGCCAGTATTTCAATATTTACCGCGGCAAAATGCTCTGCCTCACTGTCACGGAAAAATTATCCGGACAGCAGACGACGCTAGTTAATTTTGACTCCGCCCTGCAAAATCTGCGGCCGCTTTCCGCCGCCGAAGCCGAGCAAATCAAGTCAGCGCGGCTGGAAATCTACACGGCGCGCGCGGGCGACACCTGGGAAAGTCTGGCCAAAACTTATTTTCCCGGCGCCGAAGCGCAAAAACTGGCCTGGTTTAACGGCTGTGAATTAACAGATAGTCTGCCGGAAAAAATTAAGTTAGGATTATTCTAATATTTATGCCTCGCACTGGAAATGAAACAAGCTGTCTTTTTGGCCCCGTCAATTCACGGCGGCTGGGGCGCAGTCTGGGCATCGATTTGGTGAAATTCAAAACCTGCACTTTCAACTGCGTGTTTTGCGAATGCGGCCGGACTACCAATCTGACTGCCGAACGGCAAATATTCATTCCTACCGAAAAAGTTTTAAAAGAACTCTCCGCCCTTTTAGACGCTATCAAGGATAAACCTGACGTGCTGACTTTTTCCGGCGGCGGGGAACCGACGCTGGCCGCTAATCTCGGCGAAATACTCGCGGAGATCAAAAAAAATTATCCGTCATACAAAGTTTGTCTGCTGACCAACTCCAGCCTGCTCTCCGACAGTCAAGTGCGCGCGGAAATAAAGCCGGTCGACATTGTCATCCCTTCGCTCAATGCCGTTTCACCGGCGGCTTTTCAGAAAATCAACCGTCCTTCTGCCGGCGTCACGCCGGAAAAAGTCTTGAGCGGCCTGCTTGATTTACGGCGGGAATACCACGGACAATTATTGCTGGAGATTTTTATCGTGCCGGGGATAAACGACACGCCACCGGAACTTGCCCTGCTGCGCGAAGCCGCCGCGCTGATCAAACCGGACGGGGTGCAGCTCAACTCCCTCGACCGCGCCGGAACTGAAGACTGGGTCAAGCCGGTGTCCGCCGAAAACATGCAAAAAATTAAAGAATTTTTTAAAGAGTTTAATACAAATTATTATTTAAAGCGTTAATAACACCAGCGTTTCCACATGCGTCGTTTGCGGAAAAAAATCGTAAGGTATAATTTCCCGCACCTTGTAAAGCGAACTTAACAGCTTTAAATCCCGCGCGAGTGAAGTTGGGTTGCAGGACAGATAAATCACTTTCTGCGGTTTGATTTCCAAAATCTTATTCGTCATCTCTACAGCCAGTCCTTTGCGCGGCGGATCGACAATAATAATCTCCGGCGCGCCGAGAGCCTCAATGCTTTGTTTTTCCGCCTGCCCCTGCCGAAACCGGACATTGGCCACGCCGTTATTTTCCGCATTGCGCTTGGCGTCTTTGACGGCCTGTGGAACCTCTTCAATGCCCAGCACCGACGCGGCCGTGTCAGCGACGGACAACGCGATAGTCCCAATGCCGCAATAGGCGTCAAGAATGTTTCGATGCCCTTCGGCTGTGTTCAGGACAAGTCGTTCAGCGTTCGGGGGTTTTTGTGTATCGAGCGGCGAGGTCGGTGAGCGCAGTCGAACCGCCGAACCGCACCATTCTTTAATCCGCGCGTAGGCCTTTTCGGCCTGCGGCGTATTGACCTGCAAAAAAGTGTTGAGCGAAACTTTGTACAAAAATCCGCCGATTTTTTCCGTAATAAAACCGCTGCCTAGAATGTTATCAATCCTTTCAGCAAGAATTTTGTTCGTTTTTTTCTGATTGATATTGGCAACGACGGAAACAATTTTATAAGTTTGCAGTTTTTTGTTGAGTGTTTCGACCAGTTGTTTTAGCTCGGGACGCAGGCCAAACTCGCGGCAATTCACGACCAGACCGACTAATAATTCTTTCAAATAATCGCTTTTGCGAATGACCAAATGCCGCAAAATACCTCTATGCGTTTTTTCGTCATAGATTGGAATTTTTTTCTCCCGCGCAAAGCGGCGAAAACTCTCAACGATAGTCAGAAAATCCGCATGTTGTATCGGACATTCCTGCAGATCGACAACGCTATGACTGTTCATCTTAAAAAAACCGACCGCGCCGCCCTGACCAAACGGCAGCTGTGCTTTATTGCGATAAGCCCAAATATCGGCGGACGGAACAATTTCGCGCAGAGGCAGTTCATTCAATCCGGCCAAACGCCGCAGTGATTGCTCGACAAATTTCTCTTTCCATTTCAACTGCGCGGCATAGGCATAATGCTGCAATGAACAGCCGCCGCACACGCCGAAATGCCGGCAAACCGGCTTTATTCTGTCCGGCGACGGCTCGATTATTTTTTTTATTTTACCCAGCAGATAATTTTTTTTGTCGGCGGTTATTTCAATCTCCGCCGCGTCACCCGGCGCCAAACCGGGCACGAACATCACGCGCCCCTCGTGCCGCGCCACGCCGTCGCCGTCCACCGTAAAATCCAC